>JBJELA010000215.1:0-2077 GCA_051878915.1 Candidatus Weimeria sp. | reverse complement strand
AAAGGGACCTGATGTTCCGACTTATGTGGAGTACGGTTCGGCTGATATCGGAATTGTCGGAGAGGACACTATCCTTGAGGAGAACCGCAATATCTACGAGGTAATGGACTTAGGCTTCGGTAAATGCCGGATGTGCATCGCGGGACCTGAGAGCGCGAGAAAGCTTCTCGACTCGTCTCACTTTATCAGAGTCGCGACGAAGTACCCGCGGATAGCGAAGAACTATTTTTACAATCAGAAGCATCAGACAGTAGAGATCATAAAACTCAACGGATCTATAGAATTAGCTCCGATTGTCGGGCTTTCCGAGGTCATTTGTGATATAGTAGAGACAGGAAGCACATTGAGGGAAAACGGTCTCGTGGTTCTGGAGGAAGTGGTTCCGCTTTCTGCGAGAGTCGTTGTAAACCAGGTTTCCATGAAGATGAAAAATGCCCGGATCACGGCGATCATCGATCAGCTTCAGCAGTTAGTACAAAATGATTTAGTATAGGAGATAAAATGGAGATTGAGAAACTCAACGAAGAGAACATCAAGACACTGCTTACTAAGCTTCTGAAGAGAAGCCCTATAAGCTACGGAAAGTACGAAGCATCAGTAAACGAGATAATCGCGGATGTCAGGGAAAACGGCGACAAGGCTGTTTTTGAACTTGAGAAGAAGTTCGACAAGGTCGACCTTACAAAGGATAACATCCGTGTAACAGAAGATGAGATAAAGGAAGCATACGACAAGGTTGATGAAAAACTCCTTGCCGTAATCAGGAAATCCCTTAAAAATATCCGCTCCTTCCACGAGAAGCAGAAACAGAACAGCTGGTTTACTACAGATGAGAAGGGAATTTTCTTAGGACAGAAGGTCACCCCTGTAGCCATTGCCGGTGTATATGTACCGGGAGGCAAGGCTGTTTACCCTTCATCAGTCCTTATGAATATCGTACCGGCAAAGGTAGCGGGAGTTCCGAGGATCGTTATGTGCACTCCTCCTGGAGCTGATGGAAAGGTTTACCCTTCAACTCTTGTGGCTGCTCATGAGGCAGGAGCTGACGAGATCTACAAGGTCGGAGGAGCTCAGGCTATTGCTTCCATGGCTTTCGGAACTGAATCAATACCGAAGGTCGACAAGATCGTAGGTCCTGGAAATATCTATGTGGCTCTGGCTAAAAAGGCAGTATTCGGCTACGTAAGCATCGATTCGATCGCCGGACCTTCTGAAATCCTCGTACTTGCTGATGAGACCGCAAACGCTCACTTTGTGGCAGCAGACCTTTTATCGCAGGCGGAGCATGATGAGATGGCCAGCGCTATCCTTATCACGACAAGCAGGAAGCTTGCTGAGGACGTGGATCAGGAGATAAAGGGCTATCTGACAAAGCTTTCCAGAAGAGAGATCATAAGCAAGTCGCTCGAGAATTACGGACATCTCTTTGTAGCTGATACAAAGGAGGACGCAATCGCCGCTGTAAACCAGATCGCTTCGGAGCATCTGGAGATCGTTACAGCTGATCCGTTCCTCGATATGACAAAGATAAAGAATGCCGGAGCTATTTTCCTCGGGACCTGGTCATCAGAGCCGCTTGGTGATTACTTCGCGGGACCGAACCACGTGCTTCCTACAAACGGAACGGCTAAATTTTTCTCAGCATTATGTGTAGATGATTTCATCAAGAAGTCAAGTGTGATATCATATAGCAGAGAAGCTCTTGAAGAAATCGCAGGTGACATTGAGGATTTCGCGGAGTGCGAAAAGCTTACGGCTCATGCCAATTCTATAAGGGTCAGGTTTGAGAAATGAACAGAACTGCTACTGTAAAGAGAAAAACAAAGGAAACTGATATCGAGGTAACGATAGATCTCGACGGATGTGGAGAATATTCCATAGACACAGGCATCGGATTTTTTGACCATATGCTGAGCGGCTTTGCAAGACACGGCTTTTTTGACCTGACGCTCAAGTGTAAGGGTGACCTTGAGGTCGACTGCCACCACACTATTGAGGACTGCGGCATAGCCTTAGGCGAGGCCATAAAGCAGGCCTTAGGAGACAAAGCCGGAATAGTCACATTCGGAAGCAGCCT
>JBJELA010000214.1:0-9966 GCA_051878915.1 Candidatus Weimeria sp. | reverse complement strand
AGAGGAGAAGCTCGTTGACATCATCCGCGAGAACTTCGACCTTCGTCCGGCCGGCATCATCAAGATGCTCAACCTCCGTCGCCCTATCTACCGCCAGACAGCTGCTTACGGCCACTTCGGAAGAAATGACCTGAACCTGCCTTGGGAAGCATTAGACAAGGTTGACGATCTCAAGAAATATCTCTGATCACGAACAGGCTCCTGATCAATAACGCATCAGATCCTGACAGGCCCCTGCCGCTTGATTGCGACAGGGATTTTTTTATTGAAAAAATAACTGAAAAATATTATGATATCTTTGTGTTGCTATTTGCGGCATGATTCTGAAGCAGGAATTTCCCCAGCAACCTCACGAAGATGCGTCAAACGCGCGTAAGCGCGGTTGGTCTGCGGTCTGGTTGGGGGAGATGCCGTGAATAGCAGAAAAACAGCATGCGTTTTCTGCATGCGGAAAAACAAGAGGTTCGCAAATGAAGATTATAGTTACCGGCGGTGCCGGATTTATAGGAAGCAATTTCGTATTTTATGAGAGAAGGAATCATCCGGAGGATGAGATCCTCTGCGTCGATTCACTGACCTACGCCGGAAATCTTTCGACACTTGAGCCGGTGATGGATGATCCGGGGTTTCATTTTTTCAAGCTAGATATAAGAGACAGGGACGGCATCTATAAGCTGTTCGAGGAAGAAAAGCCTGACATAGTGGTAAACTTCGCAGCAGAGAGTCACGTAGACAGGTCGATTGAAAATCCAACTATTTTCCTGGAGACGAATATCATCGGCACTTCAGTCCTTATGGATGCCTGCAGAAAGTATGGGATCAGAAGATATCATCAGGTGAGCACGGACGAGGTGTACGGAGATCTGCCGCTTGACAGACCGGATCTGTTTTTCCATGAGGATACGCCTATTCATACATCAAGTCCTTACTCGACGTCGAAGGCTTCAGCTGACCTGCTTGTTATGGCGTACCACAGGACCTACGGACTTCCGGTTACGATAAGCAGATGCTCGAACAACTACGGACCTTACCAGTTCCCGGAGAAGCTGATTCCGCTTATGATCGCGAATGCCCTGGCTGACAAGCCTCTGCCGGTCTATGGCGAGGGGAAGAATGTCCGCGACTGGCTCTATGTAGAGGACCACTGCAAGGCAATCGACCTTATCATAAGAAAAGCTGCCGATGGAGAGACCTATAATATCGGCGGTCACAACGAGATGGCAAATATTGATATCGTAAAGCTGATCTGCGACTATCTGGACAAGCCGTATTCGCTTATTGAGCATGTCGAGGACAGGAAAGGCCACGATATGAGATATGCGATCGATCCTACAAAGATTCACAATGACCTGGGATGGATTCCTGCGACAATGTTCGCAGACGGGATCAGGAAGACGATCCAGTGGTATCTCGACAACAAGCCATGGTGGGAAAATATCATCTCCGGCGATTACATGGATTACTACGATAAGATGTACTCACACCGGAAGGTATTGGATTAAGAGGAAAAATCATGAAGGGAATTATTCTTGCCGGCGGTTCGGGCACAAGGCTCTATCCGCTCACAATGGTCACAAGTAAACAGCTGCTGCCGGTGTACGACAAGCCGATGATCTACTATCCGCTTTCTACACTGATGCTTGCTGGCATAAGAGAGATCCTGATCATTTCAACGCCTACGGATACGCCGAGGTTCGAGCAGCTCCTTGGAGACGGCTCTCAGTTCGGCCTCTCGCTTTCATACAGGGTTCAGCCGTCTCCGGACGGACTTGCCCAGGCTTTTATCATAGGTGAGGATTTCATCGGAGATGATGCCTGCGCGATGGTGCTTGGTGACAATATTTTTTATGGAAATGGTCTTGGAGCACTGATGCGTGGCGCTAAAGAGAACGCTGAGAAAAATGACAGGGCGACAGTCTTCGGCTACTATGTAAACGATCCGGAGCGCTTCGGCGTCGTGGAATTCGACAAGGACGGAAAAGCCGTTTCAATCGAAGAGAAGCCGGAGAATCCAAAGAGCAATTACGCGGTTACAGGACTCTATTTTTACCCTGAGGGCGTAGCGAAAAAAGCGCACGAGGTAAAGCCGTCAGCCCGCGGCGAGCTGGAGATCACGACTCTTAATGAAATGTACCTGGATGACGATTCTCTGATGGTCAAGCTTTTAGGACGTGGCTTTGCCTGGCTTGATACAGGTACGATGGAGTCGCTTCACGAGGCAGCAGGCTTTGTCCGCACAGTAGAGACTCTGCAGGGGATTATGATTTCGGCCCCTGAGGAGATCAGCTTCAGGAACGGCTGGATAGATACAGCAAAGCTTCTGGAGTCAGCGGAAAAATATGGCAAGAGCCCGTATGGAGAGCATCTGAAGGCAGTCGCAGAGGGACGCTTTAAGTATTAAATGACAGCGCACTTGAGGATATTTTTAGTGTCGGATAAGGAAAGGAAAAAATGCAGATTTCAGTTGAGAAAAATGTCGGCGGTATCGAAGGACTTGCGGTCATTACACCGAACGTACACAGAGACGAGAGAGGTTACTTTGTGGAGACCTGGAACTCACGCGAGATGAAGGAGGCCGGACTTGACGTCGACTTCGTACAGGACAACCAGTCAATGTCTCAGAAGGGTGTCCTCCGCGGACTTCATTTCCAGAAAAATTATCCGCAGTGCAAGCTTGTCAGAGCTGTCCGCGGAGAGGTCTTTGATGTAGCGGTAGATCTCAGGAAAAATTCCGCCACCTACGGAAAGTGGTACGGAGTCATACTTTCAGATCAGAACATGAAGCAGTTTCTGATCCCTGAGGGATTTGCCCATGGATTTCTGGTGCTGACGGATGTCGCGGAGTTCTGCTACAAGGTAAATGACTTCTGGCATCCAAACGATGAGGGCGGTATGGCCTGGAACGATCCTGAAATCGGAATCGAGTGGCCGCGGGTAAAAGGCAGCTATCCTGGCAGCGCCGATGCCTCAGGCTACACCCTTGAGGACGGAACCCCGCTCATCCTTTCAGACAAGGACCAGAAGTGGGCAGGGCTGAAAGATACTTTTTCATTTTAAGATATTGATGTACCTGGAATTTTTGGATTTTTTACAGGAAGATATTTATGATAGAATGTGAGAACTGCGGCACGATGTATGACGAGTCCCTCGACCACTGCCCGGAGTGTCTCTGCTCGGTTCATGGGACAAACGACGATGGAGAGGACTGCGGCGGCATCTACGAGCCGATTTCAGTCTGGATAAAGGACAAGGGAAGACCTGAGCTCATCTGCCGCTGCGCCTTCTGCGGCGCGCTGAAGACTGAGCCGATAGATCACGACGACAATCCGATAACTATCATGTCAGTAGCGACAAGGCCGCTCGCAAATCCTCCGTTCCCTGTCGAGAGGCTTCAGGAGCTTACTGATCTGATGGGTGGTCAGGGTGATATGGACGGATATTATAAGAAATGAACAGAGAAAATAAACGACGCAAATACGATAAAAACTACTATAAGAAAAATCCCTGTACGGATTCATTTACCTGCAGGAACTGCGGATGGCCAATAGTTTCAAACGGAGCAGGTTCAAACCACAGAAACCACTGTCCGAACTGTCTCTGCTCGCTTCATGTAGACGAGACACCAGGAGACCGTGCTTCTGACTGCGGCGGCATTATGGAGCCTATAGGAGTCTGGGTAAGAAGTGACGGCGAGTGGGCAATAGTTCACCGCTGCAGACACTGTGGCAAGCTTTCGTCCAACAGGATAGCCGCTGACGACAATCCGATGAAGCTGATGGCGCTTGCCATGAAACCGGTCGTTTCCGATTTTCTTGACAAGGACAGATTAAAGGAGATGCTCTCCTCAATGCAGAGTCAGGGAGACCTGATCTGATAAACCGTACTCCACAGATCTTTAAGAACAGGAATATGAAAAGATTGTGAAAAATTATCCGGTGATTAAAAACTGCTTGATAAAAAATATAACCGTGGTTATAATATATTAGTTGTGTCTCGCGCACAAAAAATATTTGGAGGCTATTTTTACATGAAAAGAAATAAGGCAGTGGCACTTGCTTCTATCGCGTTAGCTGGAACGTTCGTGCTCAGCGGTTGTACTGCAAAACCATCTGATACTCTGATAAAGGTCGGAACTCCGAAGGATAAGATTACTTTCGGCTATGGTAATTTCGTAGCGAAGTACAATCAGGCGGTTTACGACGAGTATTATCTGCAGTATATGGGAGAGGGTTACTGGAGCAAGGAGCAGGATGGCAAGACTATGGAGGATTCCGTAAAGGAAAATGTCATCGATGGCATCGAGGAACAGTATGTCGACAAGCTCCATGCCAAGGATTATGACGTAAAGCTCACTTCATCCGATAAGAAGAAAATAAAGGCAGCTGCCGAAAAATTCATGTCATCGAATACTGATAAGGCTATCGACCAGATCGGTGCTACTGAGGAATACGTGGAGGATCTCCTCGAGTATGAGACTTATCAGGCCAGAGTAAGACAGAAGATTGAGGACCAGACTGATGTCACAGTGACAGATGACGAGGCTGACCAGTCTACGATCTCCTACGTATATTTTTCAACGGCTTCAACAACTGACGCTTCCGGCAACGCTGTAGAAAAGACTGACGCAGAGAAGGCCGCTTTAAAGAAGCAGGCTGAAAACGTCGCTAAATCTTCAGATTTCGATGCTGCCGCAAAGAAAGAGGGAGCTACAGTCGAGACAGATTCCTACACCACAAAGGGAGATTCTTCCGAAGATACTACAGTTGGTGAGGATGTTATCAACGCTGCGAAAAAGCTTACAAAGAACGGTCAGGTTTCTGATGTGATCGAGGTCAAGGACAAGGGTTACTATGTAGTCCGTATGGATAAGCTCCTCGACAAGAGCGCTACAGCGACCAAGAAGGAATCCCTGACATCCGAGAAAAAGCAGGAAGCTTACGAAAAGATCGTAAAGAAGTGGAAGAAGAGCGCTGATTTCGAGCTTAATGAAAAGCTCTGGAAGCAGGTTACTTTTGATGACTATTTCACACAAAAGACAACTGCGAGCGGTGACGCAAGCGGAAACGCACAATAAAAACCAATAAACGGCTGTCCTGCGGGACAGCCTTGTTTTTCGTATAAGACAAAAAAGATGATACTGTGAGGGAAGAAAATGAGGTTTGCAGCGCACTATCTCGGCGAATACAAAAAAGAATCAATCCTGGCGCCAATCTTTAAGATGCTGGAGGCTATTTTTGAGTTGCTCGTTCCACTTGTCATGGCGCGGATAATTGATGTCGGAATCGCGCAGGCAGACAGGGGATATATTCTCAGGATGTGCGGCCTGCTGCTGCTTTTTGCGGTTATCGGACTTGCTGTCGCCATCACGGCGCAGTATTTCAGCGCAAAGGCAGCGATAAACGCAGCAGGGCGCATCAGAAGCGACGTATTTTTTCATATAATGAAGTTTTCGAGAGGAACTCTTGAGACCTCCGGAACCGCGTCACTTGTCACAAGAATTACCAACGATGTAAACCAGGTCCAGAACGGAATGAATATGTTTCTCCGTCTGTTCCTTCGCTCACCGTTTATCGTCTTCGGCGCTATGATAATGTCGTTTACTGTCGATGTGAAGGCAGCGTTTGTATTCTGCGTCGTTATCCCTGTTCTGGGCCTTGTGGTATATCTGGTAATGAGGGCGACTCTTCCGAAGTTCAAGCGCATTCAGGAGGGCCTTGAAAAAATACTTCTTACTGTCAATGAAAACCTCGAGGGAGTCAGAGTCATCCGTGCGTTCAGAGTCGAGGACAAGCAGGACAGGAGATTTAAGGACGAGACGAGTGATCTCTATTCGAGACAGATTTCGTCCGGACGGATTTCAGCGCTTCTCAACCCTGTCACATACGCGGTGATAAACCTCGGTATCGCTGCTATCCTCTGGATAAGCGGCGGACAGGTATATACCGGCACCCTGACGCAGGGTGAGGCTGTAGCGCTGATAAACTACATGTCACAGATCCTTGTCGAGCTGATCAAGCTCGCAAACCTTATCCTGCTCCTTACGAGAGCCATCTCTTCGGCTGACCGTCTTGAGGAGGTCTTAAAGACGAAGCCTGATGAGAGAACTCATCAGGAGAGCTCTGTCAGGACAGAGGAAAATTCTGAGAACGCAATCGAGTTTAAGAACCTCTCATTTACATATCCGGGAAGCCGTGACTATTCGCTTTCTGATATCAGTATTACATTGAAGAGAGGACAGAGCCTTGGAATCATCGGAGGGACCGGCTCAGGCAAGAGCTCGCTGGTGCGCCTTCTAAGGCACGCCTACGACCCTACATCAGGCGAGCTTTTACTTTTTGGAAGGGATATAAGAGAGTATTCTGACGATGAGCTGGTAAAAATAATAGGCCACGTTCCTCAGAAGGCAAACCTCTTTGCGGGAACCATCGCCTACAACCTGCGCCTCGCAAAGCCAGACGCTACCGAGCAGGAGATGTGGGAGGCGCTTGACGAGGCTCAGGCAAAGGAGATTGTGGAGAATAAGGAAAACAGGCTCGAAGAGCAGATCCTCCGCGGAGCGACGAACTTCTCAGGAGGACAGAAACAGAGACTTACTATTGCGAGAGCCCTGATAAAGAAGCCGGCGCTTCTTATCCTTGACGATTCAGCTTCGGCCCTCGACATGCTTACCGAGCGGCACCTGCACGACGCGATAGAAAAGCTGCCGTGGCATCCGACCTCTGTGATAATCTCCCAGAGGGCTTCATCAGTTATGACCTGTGATCAGATCCTTGTTCTTGAAGGCGGTAAGACAGTCGGGCTTGGAACGAGCAAGGAGCTTTTAGACAGCTGCCCTGTCTACAGAGAGATCTACACGACACAGTTCGAATACAAGGAGGCGAGAGCATGAAAGGACAGTCAACAATCAGAAGAATATTAAAGCTCTTACGTCCGTACACAGGCTTTATCATCCTCTCACTCCTCTTCGCGCTTGGAACAGTAGTCTCTACTCTTATGATCCCGGTGCTCGAAGGGCGGGCGATCGATCATATAATCGGCAAGGGAGACGTCGATTTCGCCGGACTGCTTTTTGTCCTGAAAGAGATAGCAGGCGTTGCCGCAATCACGTTTTTCTGCCAGCTGTTTATGAACCTGATAAACAACCATATCACCTACTCGGTCGCAAGGACCCTGAGGCAGAAGGCTTTTGAGAGACTGTTAAGAGTCCCTGTAAAAGTAATCGACAGCGAGAGTCACGGCGATATAGCGAGCCGTATCGTAACAGACGCGGATTCGTTTACCGACGGACTGCTTCTGGGCTTTACCCAGCTCTTTACCGGAGTCATGACTATTGCCGGAACTATTATTTTCATGATAAGGATCCGCTTTACGATTGCCCTGGTCGTTATCATCGCGACTCCTATCTCACTTCTAATCGCGAGATTTATCTCGAAGAGGAGTTACCATTTCTTCAGACAGCAGTCGAAGGACAGGGGCGACCTGACAGAGTACATAGATGAGAGGATTTCTCTTGAAGATCTTGTAAGCCAGCTCGGCGCGCAGGAAATCTCGAAGGAAGAATTTACAAGGAAAAATGACAAGCTGACGGATTCCGCCGTAAAGGCTACCTTTTTCTCATCGCTTACAAACCCTTCGACAAGGTTTGTAAATGCCGTGATCTACGCTGTAGTAGGCGCGGTAGGCGCTATGCTGGCTGTAGTCGGAAACATCAGTGTTGGTGAGCTTACAAGCTTCCTCGGCTACGCCAGGGAATATGCCCGTCCGTTTAACGAGATCACAGGTGTCATCACCGAGATGCAGAACGCCATCGCCTGCGCAGCAAGAATCTTCGAGCTCATCGACGAGGAGCAGGTAGAGGACTGTGACGGCGGATTCGATGGTGAAGTCACAGGAAGGGTAGATATGGAACACGTTGATTTTTCCTATGTGCCTGAAAAGCCTCTTATCACAGACCTGAATGTGAAGGTGGATCCGGGTGAGAAGGTTGCCATCGTCGGCCCGACCGGCGCGGGAAAAACAACGCTTATCAATCTTCTTATGCGGTTCTATGATGTAAATGCCGGCTCTGTAAAAATAGACGGACGGGATATCCGCACTGTCAGCAGGAATGCCTTGAGGAGCAGGTTCGGAATGGTGCTTCAGGAGACGTTCCTTTTCACGGGTTCCATCAGGGATAATCTGACGCTTGGAAAACCGGATGCTACTGACGATGAGATCATTGAGGCTTCTAAGGCAGCACACGCCCACGACTTCATCAGGAAGCTGCCTGACGGCTACGATACAGTGCTTTCTGCTTCAGGCGGTACCCTGAGCCAGGGACAGAAGCAGCTGCTGTGTATCGCGAGACTTATGCTCGCGCTGCCGCCTATGCTTATCCTTGACGAGGCTACTTCCTCCATCGATACGCGAACCGAGATCAAGATTCAGGATGCCTTCGCGAAGATGATGAAGGGCAGGACAACCTTTGTTGTCGCGCACAGACTTCAGACTATAAGGGACGCGGACCTGATCCTCTATATGGAAAACGGCCACGTTCTGGAGCAGGGCTCTCACAGTGAGCTTTTAGCGAAAAACGGATACTATGCGAAGCTCTACCGGTCACAATATCAGTCTTGACATTTTTGCTGAAGTATATAAAATATATACGGGAATTTTTCAATAAAGATTACATAAATATTACAAGGATTGGAATATATGGGACAGTACGTGATGAAAGGCGGTAAACCGCTGTACGGATCTGTAAATATCTCTGGAGCTAAAAACGCGGCTCTTGCTATCATAGCCGCTGCTATTATGGCGGATGAGGATGTGACTATCACAAATCTTCCGGATGTAAATGATGTGCATGTAATGCTCGGCGCCATCGACGAGATCGGCGCGAAGGTCGAGCGTCCTGACAGACATTCTGCTGTGATCAATGGCTCTTCTATAAATGAACTTGTCGTTGACTATGAGTACATAAAGAAAATCCGCGCCTCCTACTATCTGCTCGGTTCTCTTCTGGGCAAGTATAAGAAGGCTGAGGTCGCTCTTCCTGGTGGCTGCGCTATCGGCGCCCGCCCTATGGATCTGCACACCAAGGGCTTCCGCGCTCTTGGAGCTACTGTAGATGAAGGGTACGGCCTTATCTCAGCGAAGGCGGACAGGCTTGTGGGTACTCATATCTATCTGGACAAGGTCTCTGTCGGCGCCACGATAAATATCATGATGGCTGCCGTTCTTGCCGAGGGAAAGACAAGTATTGAGAACGCTGCCAAGGAGCCGCATGTAGTTGATGTGGCAAATTTCCTGAACAGCATGGGCGCTGACATAAAGGGCGCGGGCACCGATGTGATAAGGATCAGGGGTGTCGACCATCTCCATGGAACTGAGTATTCTGTAATCCCTGACCAGATAGAGGCCGGTACATTTATGTACGCTGCTGCCGCTACTCATGGCGAGGTCACTGTAAAGAATGTTATCCCGAAGCATCTGGAGGCGACTACCGCAAAGCTTCTAGAGGCCGGCTGCCGTATCGCTGAGGGCGACGATATGGTCACTGTTTCAGCAAAGGATGTCGTGCTTCAGCCGACTCAGGTTACGACTCTTCCTTACCCTGGATTCCCGACTGATATGCAGCCGCAGATGACTGTTGTCTTAGGCCTTGCGGATGGCGTAAGTACGGTAACAGAGAGCATTTTTGAGAACCGTTTCAAGTACGTGGCTGAGCTTGCGCGTATGGGCGCAAAGGTAAAGGTCGAGAGCAATATCGCGATAATCACCGGTGTTGATCACTACACCGGCGCCAGAGTAGACGCGCCGGACCTTCGTGCCGGAGCTGCTCTTGTCATCGCTGGTCTTGCCGCTGACGGCATTACAACGGTTGACGATATCAGATTTATTGAGAGAGGGTATGAGGATTTCACTGAAAAGCTGCGCGGGATCGGCGCTACAATCGAGAAGGTTGAGAACGAGCGTGCCTTAAAG
>JBJELA010000213.1:0-10039 GCA_051878915.1 Candidatus Weimeria sp. | reverse complement strand
ATTCGTAACTATCTGGAGTCTATGTTTGCAAGACTCCCGAACACACCGGATGTGATCAGAGCCAAATGCGAGCTTGGACAGATGATGGAAGATAAATACAACGAGCTGATATCAGATGGAGAGTCTGATAACGAGGCTGTAGCCCGGGTTATATCCGAATTCGGCAACCTCGACGAACTAGGTGACGCTCTAGGGATCAGTGAGATACTGAATGAAGAGAAGAAAACTGTGGCCAATACCCGTGAGCTCTCATATGAAGATGCCTCGGAATACCTGTCCTGCCGCTCGCGCAGCGCATTTCTGCATGGACTTGGGACATTTTCTGGTATCGTATGTCCCGCCGGAGTCATCCTGGCAGCCACATCAGAGCACGCATCCCGCTCACTCATGGCCGCCGGAGTCGTTTTCCTGCTTGCCGCGATTGCCGTCTGCATCACTCTCCACACATATGCGGGACTGAAGATGGGTTCCTGGCATTTCATGAACATAAGCCCATGCACCATCGATTACTCGACAGCAGGACTTATCAACGATCAGCGACGCAGTACACATGACAGCAGGGTACTGCAGAATACTGTAGCTGTACTGCTGATCTGTACCTGTTATATACCGCTTGTATTCATGCACATGGTGCTGCCGAAGGCTTTTATCGACGGAGCCGGAGTTGTCATTATGCTGATAATGGTTGCCCTCGCAGTTCTGATGCTAACAGTCAGCGTTTCCCGGGAAGGCGGCTACAGAAAGCTTTTAAGCATAGGAGGCTCCGATGTGACGGATGATCCTCATATAAAAAGTCAGGTATTCTACAGTAACAGGATCGTCGGGGCCATTATGTCAGTATACTGGCCTACTGTTGTCTGTATCTATCTGATCATAAGCTTCCTCTGCTTTTCATGGGGGATAAGCTGGATCATCTGGCCTGTCGCCGCGGTCGTCTACAGTCTGCTGAAAGCTGTCTTCGGAGTTCACAGGGAGGATATGTAAATGAAAAAACGCACTGTATATCTGCTTTTTCTCACTGCAGCCACCATTGCCGCGGTCTGTTACGGAAGCCTGAAGTACCTGGGAAAGCCGGTATTTGAGATTTCAAAAGACAGCTTTGCCCTGGACTTCAGGAAATCTGAGCGCACTACCGTCCATAAAGATACCGGTTCCTTCGACAGCATACAGATGAGCCTGAGCAATGCCAGAATACAGCTCTGCAGCGGAGAGAGCTACGCAGTAACATATACCGGGCCAAAAGAATACTGTCCGTCTTTTTCTGTAAAAGACGGTATTCTTACAGCCGCAGAACCTTCTGGTAAAAAAAGCATAAGCTTTTACGGTACCAATGACCCAGTAATAAAGATAACCATCCCTGAAGGCACAGAGAAGCTTTCCGATGTCTCCATTTCTTCTGATAACGGAGACATTTCAGCAAGGCCTGATAAGAGCCTTACTTTTGACTCATTAAAGCTCACCAGTTCAAACGGAAGCATCTCAGTCTTACGCTGCAGCGGAAGTACCCTGTCCGCATACACCGATAACGGTGACGTCAAAGCATCTGGTATCGTCTTCAATAATTCAAAGATAGAGACCGATAATGGCAGTCTGTCCGTCATCCCTGGAGATGACCTGAAAGAATATACCATTTCCGCAAAAACAGATTCAGGCACCATCACCATAGGAAAAGTCAGGTATACCGATGACGAACCATCAGTAAAGTCAGGAAACGGCTCAAAGAAGCTTACACTTTATTCAGACAGCGGGGACATCTCCGTCTCTGGTGTAAGATAAACTGCAGATAAAAAAAAAGGGCCAGGCCCCTTTTTTTATCAGAGAGTTCCCCACGGATTCTCGTCCGCATAGCGGTCTCCGGCAGGATGATTATAGCCGATCTCCGACGGCTCTACTCCTATGTATCTGAGTGCATCATAGAGAGTCTTTCCATAGTGGCCGAACATCACTGCTCCATGGTGCGGATAATTTTTCCCGATCAGCTCATAGCGGTAGAAGCGTCCCATCTCAGGAATGGCAAAGACACCGATAGAACCGAATGACTGGGTCGGAACATCGAGCACTTCTCCCTCTGCCGCATATGCGCGAAGCTTCGCGTCTGCTGTAGACTGCAGGCGGTAGAAGGTGATATCTCCTGGTGTGATGTCTCCTTCCATGGTGCCGTCGCACCACTCCTTCGGATGGGTGTGCGCCATGATCTGCTGATAACCGATATGAGGGTTAACGAGCTTCGACGAGCAGGTGTTGCCGCAGTGGAAGCCCATGAAGGTGTCAGTCTGCTTCCAGTCGTAGTCATATCTGCCTCTGATAGATGTCTCGTACATATCCTTCGGAACTGAGTTATTAATGTCGAGGAGAGTTACCGGCTCGCCCGATACACACCAGCCGATGTACTCGGAAAGAGCACCGTAGATATCGACCTCACAGGACACCGGGATCCCGCGTCCGGTCAGTCTCGAGTTCACATAGCACGGCACGAATCTGAACATATCCTCGAATGCCGGCCAGCACTTTGTGGTAAGAGCCACATACTTTCTATATCCCCTGTTTGCCTCGATCCAGTCAAGAAGGGTTGCCTCATACGCAGCGAATTTATCAAGCATCTCAGACTGAGCCTGCGAAGGTTCTGCGATTCCGAGCTCCTTCTTCATGTCTTCCTTTATAGAGGCGATCTCCTCTTTCTGCTTTCTCACAGTATCGGCGTCAAGCTCAAACTCATCCGGCGCATAGTGCTTTCTGTATGCCTCATAGAGATCGAGCTCTGATTCCTCCTCTATCTCTACTCCCAGATTATACAGCTGTTTTATAGGAGCGTTGCACGCAAGAAAATTAGCCGGACGCGGTCCGAATGATATGATCTTAAGATTTCCGAGACCAAGCTTTACTCTCGCGATCGGAAGGAAATCATGGATATTGTCTGCGACACCTTCTGCATCGCGGACCGGATTCTCCGGAATCCACGCAGTCGTGTTCCGAAGTGCCAGATTATATGAGGCATTCAGCATGCCGCAGTAAGCATCTCCCCTTCCCTCGATTCCAAGGGTATCGGTTCTCTCCTCTGCTGCCGCTGAAAACATCACCGGCCCGTCAAAATGCTTTGCGAGAAGCGTCTCGGAAATCTCCGGTCCGAAATTTCCCAGATAGACACAGAGTGCGTTGCAGCCGTTATTTTTTACATCTGCAAGAGCGTTGACCATGTCGGTCTCTGACTCAACTATCGTGATCGGGCATTCATAGATATCTGCTGCATCATACTTTTTATTATATGCCTCCACAACAGCTCTGCGCCTGTTTACAGCCAGCGGAGCCGGGAAGCAGTCCCTAGATACGGCTACGATGCCGACCTTTACTACTGGAATATTTTCTGTCATACTTTTACATCCTTTCTATATTTTTACAACTCAGGAAAAATATCCTTAAGAGCCGGATAAAGCTTTCTGAATGTCTGATAACGCCTGTCATACCGTGCCGTAAGCTCCGGGTCAGGCTTCACCTCAGATGTCACGCGGACAAGCTTCTCACAAGCCTCCTGAACTGATGCGTACTCACCGCAGGCTGCAGCCGCAAGTATCGCTCCTCCATAGCCAGGTCCCTGCTCAGTCTCGGGAACAGTCAGCGTAATATTCAGGACGTTCGCAAAAATTTTTCTCCAGAGCGGGCTCTTCATACCGCCTCCGGAGATCATGCTTGTCTTCACATCGACTCCGAGTCCGCGTACGCACTCGAGCGAATCCCTGATCCCGAATGCCACTCCTTCGAGAACAGCCTGCGTCATATCTGCCCTGGACGTGTCCATCGTCATCCCGATGAAACAGCTCCTGCAGAGCGGATCGTTATGCGGCGCTCTCTCTCCCATCAGATACGGAAGGTAGTAGACGTGGTCGCGGCCAAGCATATCATCTGTAATATCCTTCTGCTCAGCCGGGTAGTCAGTGGTCCTTATGATCTGATCCATAAACCACTTGTTGCATGAGGCCGCTGAAAGCATACATCCCATAAGATGATAACCTCCATCGGCATGGGCAAACGAGTGAATGCCGTCCGGCGGCTCCACGAATCTGTCGCTTGAGATAAAAATAGTTCCGCTCGTTCCCAGGCTTATATTACACGATCCGCTGCCGACCGTTCCTGTTCCTATGGCCGCTGCAGCGTTGTCTCCAGCGCCTGCTGCAATTTTTACAGTGGAAGTAAGCCCGAGCTCTTCAGCTGCCTGCGGCCGGAGCGTTCCAGTCACCTGCCAGCTTTCGTACAACCGTGGCAGCATCTGCTCCGTGATCCCGCAGATATCGAGCATCTCAGGGCTCCAGCGTTTATTTTTTACATCGAGGAGCAGCATGCCCGAGGCATCGGAATAGTCAGTTGAAAACACTCCCGAAAGCTTATAGTTGATGTAGTCCTTAGGAAGCATGATCTTCGCAATGCGTGAAAAATTCTCCGGCTCATGCTTTTTCAGCCAGAGTATCTTCGGCGCTGTAAAGCCGGCAAACGCGATATTCCCGGTATAAGCCTTAAGCCTGTCTTTCCCGACTGTCTGATTCAGATAGTCCGTCTCCTCCTGGGTACGGCCGTCGTTCCAGAGGATAGCCGGGCGGATAACCTGATCATCCTTATCGAGGACCACAAGGCCATGCATCTGCCCGCCGGCTCCTATTCCTGCGATCCGGCTTCTGTCTATACCATCTGTCAGTTCCCTGATCCCCTGGATCACAGCATCGTACCAGTCAGCCGGGTTCTGTTCCGACCACCCGGGCTTCGGAAAGCTGATCGGATATTCCTTCGAAACGATCCGCTCGATCACCCCATCCCCGGACATCAGCAGAAGCTTCACTGCTGAAGTGCCCAGGTCGATTCCTATATAATACATCTGATTTCTCCTGTACTGTGCACTTTTATAAAATTGATTTTCAAAAGTACTTTACAGAAGTTAATATACGATTTTTTTCTGAGATTGTCAATAATATTATCGCACTATCAGAACCTGTCCTCGATAAAATTCACAACCTGGTACCAGGCTGCCCCCTGAAGCGGTGCCTTCGGGGAAGCCGCGATCTTCAGATAAGACGGATCTGCGTCGAACGGATCGAGAGCCCTGACCTCTTTCTTTAAAAAATCAAGATACGGGGCCAGGTACTCGCTCATAAAACCACCAAGCACAATATCGCAGTCGAAGGCCATTCGGAGATTGATGATCCCTATCGAAAGGTATCTGAGCATCTCCGTAAAAAGCTCAGTCCTCGGGCCGCTTCCGTTCTCTTTTTTCAGCTGGTCAAAGAACTGCTCCACTGTAAGTCCCAGATCTCTCGTAATACGAAGTGCTGAACAGTAGGCTTCGAGACAGCCTCTCTGCCCGCAGCTGCACTCTCTGCCGTCAGGGACTATCCTCATGTGTCCGAACTCGCCGCTGCGGCCGTTTCCGCCACTGATCAGCCTTCCGTCCATAAACACCGCGCCGCCTACGCCATTTTCCATCAGCAGATAAACAAAGTCCTGCGGCTGACCGCACATCTGCCGTAACCTTCTCTCCTCATAGCCGGCACAGGTCGAATCATTCATTACAGCGATCGGCACATCTGACTCCATGATCAGATCGGAGACACTGAAATCCTTCACTCCGAGTGTGGGTGAAAGGAGGATTTTTTCGCTGGATTCATCGAATACTCCGGGGATCGTGATGCCGATACCGGCAAGCCGGCTGATGTCCAGCTTCGATTCCGCAAGAAAATCCTCCATATCCTTTTTCAGCTCTGAAATATCTATCTCGTCAAGACTGGAATTCGGAATACGGATGCTTTTATAGGCCAGCTCCTGATGCTTCAGGTCACCGGCCCAGAATCTGAAATGGTTTGATGTGATCGCGATCCCAAGCGTGTATCTGTAGTCAGGGTTGACCTCAAATCCGACCGGAGGCCTTCCGCCTGTCGACTCCTGCAGCTCTCCCGCTCTGATACAGCCCTCATCGGTGAGCTCGTTAATATTTTTATATACGGTAGGGAGCGAAAGGTCCAGCGCCGAAGCTATCTCCTGCTTGCTGACCGGAGAACCGGATCTGTAGATAAATCTGTAAATAGAATTTCTAGTGTGTCTGCGGCGCTGCGCAGCCGTAAGCTTCTGATCATGCTGAATAGTATTTTGCATAAAAACTCCGCGAAATTATTATAAGAGAACACATTACATCGGTATCGGTCTTTTCAGCAGTCATACATTACTCCAAAAATAAAAGGACGAACATAATAAATACATTCG
The DNA here is from genome assembly GCA_051878915.1 of Candidatus Weimeria sp. Taxonomy (GTDB): domain Bacteria; phylum Bacillota; class Clostridia; order Lachnospirales; family Lachnospiraceae; genus Weimeria. Next base: position 3,799 of record JBJELA010000213.1, on the reverse strand, counting down.
TCCCGACTAAGTGCCATGGCACAACTGCCATAAACGCAACTTCAAAATTATATCACAAAGGATTTTCCACTTCCAGAATTCTCTTTCATTGACTGTATTTTACCTGTCAAAAGCAATTTTGTCAATGTCCGGATATTAGTTTTGGCGGATATTTGTGAAGTATCGCTTTTTATCCAGGATGAGCAGACAGCATGGTAAAAAAGCTTGTTCTATGATAAAATGTCTCACATCTGAAAGGATAAAAAATGACGAATCTGACTATCGAGGCCGCTCCAATGGAGGGCATTACAAACTATATATACAGAAATCTCCACAATAAATATTTTGGAGGGGCTGACTGCTATTTTTCACCGTTCATCGGGATTTACTCCGACAACAATGTAAAAAAGAGGGACATGCGCGACGTCGCTCCGGAGAACAACAGCGGGATAAAGCTTGTGCCACAGGTCCTTACAAACCATGTCGATAATTTTATCTGGATTTTCAGGAAGCTCCGCGGACTGGGCTATGAGGAGGTAAATCTGAACCTCGGCTGTCCATCTGGCACAGTCACCGCCAAAGGCCGCGGCGCCGGGTTCCTGCTTTTTCCTGAAAAAATGAACGATTTCTTCGATCAGGTCTTCGACGCCTTAGGTGACGACGCAAAGCTTATCTCCATAAAGACAAGAATCGGATATTCGGATCCCGGCGAAATGGAGCGCCTCAGTGATATTTACAATAAATACCCGTTCAGGCAGCTCATCATCCATCCCCGCGTCAGGGAGGATTTCTACAACGGAACCCCGAACCTGGATGCCTTCGAAAAGGCATTGTACGCTGCAGCCTCGCCAGTTATTTATAATGGGAACATTTTTAGTTCAAACGATTTTAATAAAATCAATGGACGCTTCAGTAAAAAAAATCTGGCTGGCGTAATGCTTGGGCGCGGCCTGATCGCCGATCCCTCACTCGCCCGCCAGATAAAAGGCGGAAAGCCTGTCGATGTCGACGAGCTTAAAGGTTTCATCACGGAGCTTGAAGCCGGATACCTCAGTCACTTCAGCTCCGAGCACGATTCTCTTGTAAAAATAAAAGAAATCTGGACGTACCTCGCCTGGCATTTTGAGGATTCTGACAGCTATATGAAAAAGCTGCTTAAGGCTAAGACCATGGCCGAATACCGGGTGCAGCGAAACCTGATCTTTAACAACTGCAGGCTGGACATTTAATACCCGGAAAACCAGGGGCTGTTCAAAAACCCCATTCTATATCCTCTTCTCTGGAAAGATCTCCCTAAGAGCCTCCTTCGCTTTTTCAATGCCCTTTTCACGGTCTTCCATGCCATTCGTGCTGACCGCTGCCACCGGGATCCCTGTCTGCTTTTCGATCTCATGCTTCAGCCCGGCATAGTCGGTTCCTATTACAGAAGGCACGGGCGTACCGATCAGCGTAATAAATGACGGGTGCAGTATCTCCGCTGCCTCCTTTATTTTTCTGATAAGCTCCTTGTCGCGGCCCATGATAGCATCCATGTCACGGAGTCCTGCTGAAAAAATCATCGCCTTATGTGAAAACCACCGCGGTTCATCGAAGCCGCAGATATTTCCGGTGCAGCCACCGGCATCGATTATTACAGTAAGTGAATCCATCGGGAAAACTACTGAAACCGCGCCGGACTGATCTGATATATTTTCCAGATGATGCTCATCCCATGAAGTGGTCTCCAGATGAGAAAGAACCGCGTCATCAGCCCCACTAAAAGCTGAAATCTCTTCAAAGAGCTTCATCACTGCCGCAAAACCAAACGGCTGCCTGTCGCTGTTAGCTGTTATTTTTCCTGTGGGTTCATCCTTATAGTACCAGCAGGCGTCCCTTCCGATGCAGAAATTCACATTAGGATCAGGCTTAAAACCGATCATCGAAGGATGCTGGTTGAAGTAGAACCTGGTCTTCGGACTCCTCTCAGCGATCTGCAGTATATACCAGGCATCCCGCTGCGAAAGGGTGCAGAAAACCCCGCTCACATCACTGCCGTACTCCAGAAGCGCCAGAGCCAGCTCAGTCGGCATGGCATTCGCGCATTCACCAATCGCAAAACAGTAATCTGAAAGATCCTTTATCGCGCGCTTTCCGGAAGGGGAATTCTCATTTTTTTCAGCAATACCCAGCGCCTTGTAAAATGCCCTGTACTGCGAAGCAACCCTGTCATTCCCATAGAATCTCTGCAGCTCGATATACCCGATTCCAAGGCGCTTTTCCATATCATCGGCTGCCGCTCTGGCTTCCTGGTCAATTACGATATTGAAACCCGCCTCAGCCATTTTCTGAAATTCTTCAAAAGAACCGCAGTCCGCCACTGTTCTTATCGTAGTAATTCCAGCCGGAGCGAGAATTTTTCCAAGCTCAGCCATGCTTTCAGGATCAAGGCCGCCAAAAGAGCCAAGCACATTTACCGCGTGCGGATCTCTCTGCCTCTTTTCAAGCAGTGAAAAAATACTCCTCCTCACCTGTACCATCGGCGGGTTCATACCCTCTCTCGTAAGCGCGAACATCGGCGCGGCGACAACTCTTACACCAGTCTTTTTCTCGCAGGAGGAAGCCATGGCGTCCATATCGGTGCCTAAGAGAGCATCGACACAGGTGAAGACTAACAGCACAGCCTCTGGCTTGCTGAAGCCGGCATCTATCCTTGCCTGAACCGCCTTCTCCACCTCACCCGGAATTTTTTTCAGGTACCTTCCTGTCACGAGGTCGATTTCACTTAACTCCATGAAAAATAACCGATCGTTTACATCCCTGCCGCCAGGCAGATCTGTGCTCATATGGCCGCAGCATCGTGGAGAGACGATAAGCTCTATCGATTCAGGGACAGCGAGAGCTGCCCTTTTTACACCGAAGCCCTCAGCTCCCGGCGAATTGAACGCAAGGGTGGCCGGAGAGGAGTAGACGAGAGAATGTCCGCTCCTGAAATCCTCCGGTATCCAGTCGGAACTGTTGTCCGCAATTCTTTCCGCAAGCTGCTCCGCTGTATAATATTTTGCTTCAACGTCAGTCATCAAAGATCTTCCTTATTCTGCTCTGTCAGTTTCTTCGCCAGCTCGATGAATTTTCTGCTGATCGGAAGCTCAGGATCCATCTCCAAGACAGTCTTTCCCTGCTCCTCCGCGCGGTTAATGTCATCTGACCTCGGTATTACGCCTATGACATCAATTCCCCGTTCATCAGCAAACGCTTTTACTTTTCTGTCCTCATCAGGTACATTGCGCTTGTTCAGAAGGATCCCGCGGACTTTCGCATAGCTCCTGTCCTCGAAGTTCTTCACAGCGGTATTGATGTTATTCGCGGCGTAGAGCGCCATTTTTTCACCAGAGGTCACGATCATGACCTCGTCGGCATAGCCCTCTCTGATCGGGGCCGCAAAACCGCCGCAGACTACATCTCCAAGCACGTCAAATAAAACGACATCGGGTTTTACTGTCTCGATAAGCTTCAGATCTTTTAATATCTGAAAAGTGGCAATGATGCCCCTTCCCGCGCATCCAAGCCCCGGTGTCGGTCCGCCTGTCTCAATGCAGACCACGCCTCCGTACCCTGTCTTTGCTATCTCGTCTATACTCTCAGGATCTCTCTCGTCCCGGAGCATATCCATAACTGGTTCTATCTGTTCACCGCCGAGCAGATTCATCGTCGAATCTGCCTTCGGATCACAGCCTATCTGTATTACTTTTTTTCCTAAAAAAGAAAAGGCGGCGGCAAGATTCGACGTCATAGTCGACTTGCCGATACCGCCCTTTCCGTAAACCGCTAATTTATACATCAG
>JBJELA010000212.1:0-2095 GCA_051878915.1 Candidatus Weimeria sp. | reverse complement strand
AACTCACCTGGATGATGACCACGTCAGCGGGCTGATGCAGCTTCTGGAGAAAAAATACCGGATAAATACCGTCTATCTCACGAAGCATATAGAAAACGATGAAAAGCTCGAAAGGCTTAAGGAGCTGTGTGAGCTGAACAATACGAAGATCACGTATCTCGAAAGCGCAGACACCCTGTCGTGTAAGTATTTTACAGCAGAGGCTTTGTTTCCGGATAAAAGGTCTGACTTCGATGGAGCGAATGAGAACAGTCTCGTAACCGTATTTACGATAGAGCCTGATTCAGATCACCCGGTAAAGCTCATAGAAACAGGCGATATCAGCGAGGAGCAGGAAAAATACATTCTTGAGCATTACCGGCGCAAAATAAAAAAGAGCTCCGCAGGCGAAACTCTTATTCTTAAATCCGCGCACCATGGCAGCAATAATTCGAACTGCAGCGGGTGGCTTAGCGCATTAAAGCCTGATCTGATCCTTATCTCTGCCGGGAAAAATAACCGCTACGGCCATCCTGGCAGGGATACGATAGAAAGGATAAATGAGCTTGGCCTCAGATATCTCTGCACGATAGATACAGGGCAGATACAGATAAAGAACGGAGAGGTGATCCCATTCATTACTCAGAAATGACGAGGTTCATATTCGGACTGTAAGTACTGTTGTCGTTCTCATCATCTATGACAGTAGCGTCATTTCCTGTACCTATGATTATCTGAACCCTGTTTATCGCGTCGAGCTCACAGAGTGAATCAACTATGGAGTAGATTCGAAGTTTTTCTGAGACATTGCCGCCTGCATTATCAAGTGCTGAATCGATATTTACATAGCAGATTCCGTCATTAACGCTGACTGAAAGTACCTTTACAGAGGAAGGCAGCGTCACATCGGCGTTCTTGTCATCAGGCTTCTTTGAAAGCTGGCTTATAACCGCCTGGGCTATCGGCACGTTTTCATTTACATGTGCCTCCCTGGTTTCCTTTAAGAGACCGCTTCCGTCAGTAGCCGGGCAGTACAGGGTAAGTGAAACGGATTTGGTGGAATCCTGCTCAAAATCGAAATCATCAACAAAGGAATCAGCCGTCATTGCGCCTATCGCGTTACCCTCACTGTCTAACAGTGACTCGTTTACTATCCTGAAGGTAACCGTGCTTACCTCAGGAAGCTGGACAAGTGTCTTTACTACGGCCGCGCGGAGAAGCGCCTCCTGAACCTTACTAAGAGTCTCATAATCTCTCGAGAAAGAGATCATAAGCTGCTTGCCCTTAAGCGAAAAGTTTCTTATCGTGATCTGCTCGGGGATAGGATTTGTGTAATCCTTATCTGATTTCTCTGTTGAAAGCTCGTTCAGCAGATTCTGAATCTTCTGATTCGTATTTTTTCCCTTAACGGATTCAGAAACCGGATAAAGCGAGGTCTTCACATGATTTAAGTAGTAGACTTTTATTTTTCCTGTATCAGAGGTCTTTTTTGCTTTACTGTTTCCACACGATACAACTGACAGGGCAAGGATAACGCAAAGCAGCGCGCAGCCTGTTTTTTTCAGAAAATGCTTCATCATGACTGCTCCTTTATATAGATGAGAGGGATCCTGACATCGAAGGTTGTTCCCTCGCCGACCACTGAATGTACCTTTATCTCACCGTGATGCATGTCGATTGCGTTTTTAGTGATCGAAAGTCCGAGACCGGTTCCTCCGATCTCCCTCGAATGCGACTTGTCCACGCGATAGAATCTCTCAAAAATTCTGTCTAAGGAGTCAGCAGGTATTCCCATGCCGTTGTCCTCCACACTGATATAAAAATACTGGTGATCGGCATTTAAGGATACGTGGACATAGCCACCTTCCTTATTGTACTTGATGCCATTTTCAATCAGGTTCATTATTGCAAGCGAGAGCTTTACCTCATCTACCTCGGCGTTTACCGGTCGAAAGCTCTCAAGCACCAGCTCCACCTTCTGCTTTTCGGCAATAGGTCCGAGCCTCTTTAAGAGGGATTCAAGCATCTCGTTGATATTCTTTGACTCGATATTCATTGTGGCGCCGGATTTATCCATACGGACAAGAGAAAGAAGGTCATTTATGATCTTAGTCTC
>JBJELA010000211.1:0-2099 GCA_051878915.1 Candidatus Weimeria sp. | reverse complement strand
AGGCAGCTCCGATAGTATCGAGATCGATCGAAGCGGCGATAACCTTTCCGCCATTGTGATCGGTGTGATTTCCGATGATCTCGGTTCTTCCGGGAGCCGTAAAGAAGGAAAGCTCCTCTCCGCTTCCGTACTCGCCTCTGAAGCCGTCTGCCAGGTGGGCGAATCTCTTCCCTGCCGCCTCAGCGTCTTTACCATATACCTTTTCTAAAACTTCGTCCTTTACCATATTTTTCTCCTTTTATCTGATGAACTTCCAGATCCTCTACCGGACGTTTCATGCCGTGAATATTAACTACTGGATATATCATATCACAGGGCTATTTTCATTCCTTGAATAGAGTGTGATATTATAGTAAAATATTGTAAAAATAAACGGAGGATATACTATGTCAAAGCAGATAATCACCGATGTGACCAGAAAAGAAAAAAAGGAGCACGGAGACTATGGTTTCCCTTTCCTTATCAGCTACGAACATCTCGACGGATATGAAAGCGGCTCGTTTCTATGGCACTGGCATCCTGAGGCAGAGCTTACCCTGATCACCGAAGGAGAAATGCTTTACAGGATAAATGATTCTGTCTTCGAGGTAAAAAAGGGAGATATCGTTTTCGTAAACTGCGGCGCGCTGCACTCAGGAGAAAAGCTGCCCGGGCATGACGCCGACTGCCACTACACGGCTGTCACCTTTGATCCGAAGCTGATCTACGGCTTTGACGCGAGCCAGATCTATCAGAAGTATGTCGCGTCGATCTCCGATAATTTTTCCTGCTTTGGCATTACCATTACTGATAAAAAAACGGAGGCCTGGGAAAGTGAATTCTCTGAGCTGACTCATTCACTGATATCCACAGGTGAAAAGAGAGAGCCCGGCTACGAGCTGTCCGTGGTATCCCTGCTTTCCGCCATCTGGCGGCTTTTCTACCTGCACAGCGGCGCCGGAAAGGCTGCCGACAATCACTTAAACGCAAGAAACTACGGCAGGATCCGCGACATCATCTCATTTATCGAGAAGAACTACCAGGAGGACATCTCCTTAGAGGACATCGCAAGGTCCGTCGGCTTTTCGAGGAGCGAATGCTCACGCACCTTCAAGGCAGGCATGAATATCGCTCTTTTTACCTTTCTTCAGGAGTTCAGGATAAAGAAATCCCTCTCCTACCTGGCCGATACCGACACCTCGATCTCTGAGGTCGCCGGGCTCGTCGGAATTCCGGACTCGAACTACTTTTCAAAGGTCTTTTCGCGGGTCATGGGTATGTCGCCCCGCGACTACCGCAGGCAGAAAATAAAGGGATAAAAGCGAGCGCTCAATCCTCTACATGCAAAAAGTACGCGCAGTGCGGCTCCATTACAAGGCCGCCGCCAAAATCGTGCCACTCACCGGTGATCAAGTCCCTGGCCCTTCCGGCCTGGGCGTCAAAATTGGCGTGGTACTCATTATCCTCGAGATTTATGGCAACCATAACCCTGTCTCCATCGCAGTTTCTCTCGAAGATGCAGTGTTTGTTCTCAAGCAGCCTCATCGAAAAATCACCGAAGCACAGAGCCTTGCTCTCGCGATGGGCCTTTGCCATAGCGGCGACCGTATCGCAGAGGCCGTTCCACTCAGGAGAATCGATCGCGGGACGAAGCGCCTGGTCACCGTCGTTTTTGCTGCCCTTTATTCCCCATTCCGAGCCATAGTAGACCACAGGGATACCTGGCTGCGCAAAAACAAAGGCGTAGGCTGCGGGAAGGTTCCTCTCGTCATTTAACTCGGTAGCGATACGGCTTACATCGTGGTTATCCACGAAAGAAAGCAGGTGAGCTCCGCGGTAGAGGCACCAGTCCTCCTTTCCGAACTGTCTTAAGAGAGAGTGGCAGATCTCGAACAGGTTATCCGAATTGATGGCTGAATAGATGCCCTTTCTGCACTCGTAGTTCGTAGCCGAATGGCACATCTCAGGATTCATGATATCGTTGTAGTTTCCGCCGATCATTTCACCGGCGAGGAAGAAGTCATTTTTCCATGACGCTGTCTCCCTGCGAAGCCTCCTCAGGAAATCCCTGTCGACCATATAAGCGACATCGAGCCTCAGGCCATCGATGCCGAACTCAT
>JBJELA010000210.1:0-10132 GCA_051878915.1 Candidatus Weimeria sp. | reverse complement strand
GTAGACATCTGGTTTTCTTCTGACACTATTATTTCCTTTCATGCTTGTTAAAATATCTGTCTGTTGTTATTATTCTCAGATCTTTTTCTTCTGCTGATGCGAAACTATCGGAATGATCGCTCCCGCCGGCAGGATTTTTGCGCCAAGCTCTGCTGCCTTGATTGAAATTCCCGGGACTATGACTGCCTTGTCGCGCTTCATTCCTGATATAGCCGACCTGACACACCGCCGCGCGCTGATGCCCGGCAGCGCGTTCCTGACATTTGCCCGCTCATTAAACGGCGTATTCACAGGACCAGGGCAGAGAGCGGATATTTTTACAGGGCTGTTCTTCTCCTTAAGCTCCTGCCTTAGTCCATTTGTAAAGCTAAGCACGAATGCCTTTGTCGCGTAGTAGATGGTCATATACGGCCCGCCCGGGAAAAATCCGGCCGAGCTGGCGACATTCAGGATCCGTCCTCCGCCTGCCTTCTCCATGATCGGCAGGATGCGATAGGTCAGGCAGACCAGTCCCTTGACATTCACATCTATCATCGATTCCTGCTTTTCCAGGGAGATCTCTGAAAATTCCCCGACTGCTCCGAATCCCGCGCTGTTTATCAGTATGGCCGGAAGGTTCTTATGGTCCTTGAAAACCGCCTCGATCTTTGCTGCCGCGTCATTCATGCCTGCTGCATCTCCGAGATCAGCCGCAACAGCCTCTATCTCCCTGTCACTTTCAGCAGTTTCAGGATGACGCTTTGCTGCCTTCTGGCGCATTAGTCTGTTCTTTAAGGAAATAAGCTTCTCGGGTGTCTGGGAGACTATTATGAGAGAGTAACCCATGTCGTAAAACTCGTGCGCAAACTCCTCTCCTATTCCGGACGAAGCTCCAGTAATTATGGCCCATTTTTTCATTGCTCTGCACCTCCCAGCCCTGAAATAAGGGTTTTCATACCATATGGCCCTGCCATGAAGCATTATCAGTCTGAATCCTGACACTGCGACGATTACACTCAATTATATATAATCACGACTGAAACCGCAAGCTTATTGTCAGTGCCTGTAGTTACTATTCACGGCAATGCCTGTAAAATAAAATACCCCTCAGTCCTTAATCTGTAAGTCCTGAGGGGTTTCTATCGATGCGACTGGATTTGAACCAGCGACCTCTGCGTCCCGAACGCAGCGCTCTACCAAGCTGAGCCACGCATCGCAACCGAACGGATGATATTTTATCACATCCATTCGGTAAATGCAAGTACTTTCGCGGATTTTAGTGACTATTTATTCAGAACAAGGCCGACACAGCCAAACATTCCCGCGTCGTTTCCAAGAGTGGCAAGCTCTATTTTTGTGCCGCGGCAGGCGTGGAAGGCATCCTTCTCAAACGCCGGGCGAAGCTTCTCGATTATGATATTGCCGGCCTTTGATACACCACCGCCGAGGACAAACACCTCAGGGTTGATGATGTTAGCGACTACAGCCAGCATTTTTCCAAGTCGGTTGCAGACATCGTCTGCGATAAGATTTGCCAGCTGGTCCCCGGCCTTTGCCTGGTCGAACACATCCTTTGCCGTGATATGCTCCATCGTTCTGAGCGGCGAATCCATGCTCTCGCGGAGCAGTGCCCTGTGCGCAAGCCTTACTATGCCTGTTGCTGACGCGTACTGCTCGATGCAGCCCTTGTTTCCGCAGCCGCACTCCTCGGTCTCACTGTCATCCACATGAATATGGCCTATCTCGCCGCCGGCTCCGTTGAAGCCAACAACCATTTTTCCTTCGATTATGATACCGCCGCCGATTCCGGTCCCAAGCGTTACCATAACCATGCTCTGTGAGCCCTTGCCAGCGCCCATATAATACTCGCCCATTGCGGCGACATTTGCGTCGTTTCCGGCTTTTACCGGGAAACCGCAGAGCTCTGTCATTTTACCCTCGACCGGCATCTTTGTATCCCAGCCCAGATTTACGCATTTGTTTACATACCCGTCAGGTGTGACGGCGCCCGGAACTCCGATGCCGCCGCCGATGATGTCCTCAACAGGGATATTTTTACCATGCAGATAACTGTGGATATTCTCAGCCAGGTTCGGGAGAATATTTTTTCCGTCGTTCCTTTTGTCTGTAGGTACTTCCCATTTTTCAATAAGCCCGCCTTCAGCATTGAAAAATCCGACCTTACAGGTAGTACCGCCTAAATCAAATCCTACTGCATATTTGCCCATGTTATTGCCGTCCCTTTCTTTTCGCGACTTGTATTATTAATTATTCGCTGTCGTCTCTTTCATCTACTGGCGGTGTCTCCGGATTATCACTGTCGTCACTGCCTGAGTCCTGACTGCTGCTTCCGGAGCTCTTACCCGAATTCGAGTCTGTCTTTCCGGTGCTGCTGTTTGATTTACTGCTGCCCGAACCGCTTCCGGAATTTGAAGTGCTGCCTGAATTCGAGCTGCTGTTATTTGTCGTGCCTGAGCCGCTGCCGTTCGTACTGCTGTTATCGGTAGTCGTACTCGAGCTGTTATCCGTAACTGTTCCTGAGGAGGTTGTCCCCGACGAATCTGTCTGCTCCTGATTCAGCTCGTTCTCAGCTTCTTCAGCATCCTCATCGCTGATATCCTCACGGATCTCACCCTTTATCTCAACCGGCTTCTGGAACTCCTTCGGCTCCTTGCCCTTATTTACCTTCAGCATAAAATCCTGCCAGATGTGTCCCGGATAGGACGCTCCCTGTAGTCCGCTGATAGTTACCGGAGTATCGTTTCCAACCCAGATAGCTGTTGTGTAATAAGCTGTATAACCACAGAACCAGCCGTCCTTGTAGTCGTTTGTAGTTCCAGTCTTTCCGGCGCACGGCATGCTGCCGAGCTTCAATCCGCGTGCAGTTCCCCAGCTTGTGGTAAATACGCCTTCAAGGATCTGCGTCATCTCTCTGGCTGAATCCTGAGAGTAGACGACTGACTCCTCGTGATCGTTCTCCCAGACCTTTGTACCATCCGCCTTTGTGATACGGGCGATACAGGTCGGATCCCTGTATGCACCATCATTCTCGAGTGTCGCATATGCCTTTGCCATCTCAAGAGGCGATACGCCGTTTGTAAGACCACCAAGAGACGCTGCAAGTGTCTCATCTGTCTTTACGATATTTGAAAACTGCATCTTATACAGGTAGGATATGCCGACCTTCGGTGTCAGCTTATCAAAAATCTGCCATGCTACTGTATTGAGTGATCTCTGTACAGCCTCTGAAAGCTTGATTTTTCCATGATAGGTATTTCCGGCATTTGAAGGGCCGCCGTCAAACTTGTGGTCATCTACTATCGTATCTGCTGTATAGCCATTCTCGAGAGCCGGCGTATATACGATAAGAGGCTTGATCGAGGATCCTGGCTGTCTGTAGCTCTGGAAGGCTCTGTTCAGCGTATATCCTGTCTGCTTCTGGCTTCGACCTCCGACAACAGCGACAACCGAGCCTGTTTCATTATCTATGCAGACTCCGGCGCCCTGCGTCTTGTAGATACCGTTATCCGCCTTATCCGTAAAGCCCTTCAGTCCCTGATTAATGCTTTGCTGCAGCTCCTTCTGTATGCTCTGGTCAAGCGTCGTATAGATACGGTATCCGCCAGTATAAAGCTTCGCGTTACACAGTTCATACTCAGCATCATACTTTTTCTGGTATGCCTTCTTCGCCGCGCTGTTCTTGAATTCATACTCGAATTCAAAACCATCGACCTCCATCAGGGCACGTGTCGCGCACCAGTACACGAAGGTCTCCATGTAGTTATGATAATATTCCTTTGGATCCTTTATAGTTATCTTCTCATCAAGCGCTGCCTGGTAATCAGATTCACTCAGGATTCCATCCTGGTACATATTTTTCAAGACTCTGTCCCTTCGGGCAAGTGCCGCGTCAAGATGAAGTCTTGGATCGTATCTGGATGGAGCGTTAGGAAGTCCGCATAGAAAAGCTATCTGAGAGGTGCTTAAATCTACAGCGTCTTTTCTGAAATAGCCCTGAGCCGCTGCTTCAATTCCGTAATAGCCATTTCCGAAGTAAACGTTGTTGAGGTAGAATTCAAGTATCTGATGCTTCGTGTATTTTTTCTCAAGGTCAAGAGCGATAAAAATCTCCTCAACCTTTCGCTGCCACGTACGTTTCTGCGTCAGGAAGACATTTCTTGCGAGCTGCTGGGTGATTGTAGAACCGCCCTGTGTGATCTCCCTGTTTCTCAGGATAGATAACGCCGCTCTCATGATGGCCTTGAAGTCTACGCCGTGATGCTCCTCGAATTTCTTATCCTCGATCGAAATGATGGCCTGTCGGACCTCAACCGGGATCTCATCGTATGTCAGATAGTAGACATCCTTATCCTTTTTCAGGGTAGAGATCGTCTTTCCATCCTTATCGTAAACGACTCCTGTCTCCTCACGCTTGAAGGTGTCCTTTGTCGAGCCTGCTACGAGATAGTCCGCCTCATCCTTCAGCTTGCTGACCTTGGCGGCCATACCGCTTCCATAGTAGAAGCCAAGTCCGCCAAGGACTATTCCAAGTATTATCAGCTGAAAAATAAGGAAGATCTTCGCTCCTCTATGCTTTTTCTTTCTTTTTCTTTTATTACTCATAGGCTAAAATCAGGATTTATTTATCCAGGTATCCTTTAACCTGTTCTGCTATACCCTCTCCATCGAGCTTATACTTATGCAGAAGCTCCACTGCAGGTCCTGACTCACCGAATACGTCATAGACTCCGATTCTCTTTACCTGAAGAGGATGATTTTCTGAAAGCACCTCACATACAGCGCTTCCAAGACCACCGATAACTGAATGCTCCTCGACTGTTACAACCTTTCCGGTCTTCTCAGCCTCCTTAACGATCAGTTCCCTGTCAATCGGCTTTATCGTATGGATATTTACGATCTCAGCACTGATTCCATCCTTTGCAAGAAGCTCCGCGGCGTCGATTGCTGCTGCCACCTCAAGACCAGTGGCAAAAACAGTTACATCTGTTCCTTCCCTGACTACATAACCCTTTCCCATCTCGAATCTGTAGTCTGGTCTGTCATTTATAACCGGAACCGCAAGTCTTCCAAATCTCAGATATACAGGTCCCTCATACTCATAGGCAGCTATAACGGCAGCTCTGGCCTCTACTGCATCAGCCGGATTAATAACAACCATTCCCGGAATCACTCTCATAAGAGCAATATCCTCAAGACACTGGTGCGTAGCGCCATCCTCACCTACAGAGATTCCTGCGTGTGTGGCTCCGATCTTTACGTTCAGATGCGGATAAGCAACCGAGTTCCTTACCTGCTCATAGGCTCTTCCTGCCGCAAACATCGCGAAGCTCGAGCAGAACGGTACCTTTCCGCATGAAGCAAGACCTGCCGCAATACCGATCATATCAGCTTCCTGAATACCACAGTCTATATGTCTGTCAGGAAACTCTTTCCTGAAAAAAGCAGTTTTGGTGGCTTCTGCCAGATCCGCGTCAAGCACTACAAGATTATCATGCTCCCTGCCAAGCTCAACGAGCGTTTCGCCATAGCTCTGTCTTGTAGCGATCTTCTTTACTTCTGACATAATGCTTCACCTGCTTTCGTTAATTCTTCCATTGCCTGTTTATACTGTTCCTCATTTGGCGCCTTGCCATGCCAGCCGACCTGGCCCTCCATATATGAAACTCCTTTTCCTTTAAGAGTCTTCATGATTATGGCCGTAGGCATTCCTTTTGTAAGTCTCGCCTCCTTAAAGGCACCACGCAGCATATCGAAATCATTTCCGTCAGCTACTTCGACTACATGAAAATTAAACGCGCGGAATTTATCTGCGATAGGATATGGAGAATCGACGTCCTCTACAGAACCGTCTATCTGCAGTCCGTTGTTATCCACTATTACGCAGAGATTGTCGAGATGTCTAGCTCCTGCGAACATTGCTGCTTCCCAGACCTGGCCCTCCTGGATCTCACCATCTCCTAAAAGTGTATATACCCTGTAGGAGGCGTCGTCCATTTTTCCTGCAAGAGCCATACCTACAGCAACCGAGATGCCCTGGCCCAGGGATCCGCTCGAAGCGTCTACTCCCGGAGTCTCATTCATGCAAGGATGTCCCTGCAGATATGAACCTACGTGTCTTAATGTCTTTAAGTCCTCAACTGGAAAATATCCCTTGCTTGCCAGTACTGCATAAAGTCCCGGAGCGCAGTGACCTTTAGAAAGCACAAATCTGTCTCTCTTCGGATCGTCCGGATTCTTCGGATCGATGTTCATCTCCTCATAGTACAGGTATGTAAACACCTCAGCTGCTGAAAGTGATCCGCCCGGATGTCCGCTCTTCGCATGATAGACACCTTCAATAATGCCTTTCCTCACTTCGTTAGCCTTGATGGCAAGCTCATGATCTGTCATTTGTTTTCCTTTCAATAAAAGCAGTTTACGCCAACATTAAAGATTATAACATATCTTTCAAGTCTATTAACATAATATTTCGTATCGTTTCAGATACAGTCTGAACATTTTCAGCAAAACCGTTTACTGAAAAGAACAGATAGAACGTAGAAATTTTGTTGTGGATCTTCTTCGTCAGGTCGATCAGTTCCTTAACATCCACCATATCGACCTGTTCCTCCTTAAAGAAGCATCTTGCAAAAATATACGCGTTTTTTCCTTCCGCTTCCCCTGTTGCCATTAGGTCAAAGCCTTCACTTTCTCCCGTAGCTTCGTTGTTTTCCCACCAACTACCGATATTTTTTATGGAGAAAGGCAGTTTTCCGGCGGCTGCTTCCCTGACCAGATATTCATGGCAGATCCGTACGAAGACAGGCTTCATATACTCGGCAATATGTTCATTCCAGTATTCCCTGATAGTCTCGATATCATCCCTGCAATAAGCGTCATAGTTGGTAATAATAATCTGATACCAGAACCTGTCGCTGTCAGAGACCAGCGAATACCGCGTTTTCCGGCGGTTTGTAGGCTCTGTTACAGGGTTTTCCTTGGTCACAAGACCAAGTCTGATAAGCGTTGACAGATATGGCACGACGACGTCCTTCGGCTTTCCGAGCTGCTCAGAGAGCTGGTTTACTCTCTGAAAGTCGTGCGAGAGTGAATACATAAGCCTGTCGTAATAGGCCTTCTCCCGGAGTTCCTTCTCAAGGATGTTTTCTGCCGATCCCTTGAAATCAAAGAATTTTGCTAAAAATATCCGCTTTACGCTTTCCCATACTGCATCTTCTGGTGATGCCTTCATCTGTTCCGAGGCTATTTCAAGAAGGATCGGTATTCCTCCTGTAATGCCATATATCTCACTCTGTGTAAGTCGGTCAGCCGCTGGAAGCATTTTTACAGCTTCGTCAAAATACAACGGGCCAAGCGGCAGAATAACAGGATCAGCGTCCCTCCACAGCGCCTTGGGACCGTAAACCCCCTTTTCAAGCTGGATAAAAGATGAGTCGATAAATACCAGCTTTACAGTTCCTGTCTGCCATTTCGACGTCATATACGTGTGCAGAGTATCGGGGAATGATGGATCAGTCTTTAAAAAATCAGCGTAATGGTCAATGACAAGTACTGCTGTGCCCTCCTCAGACATTCCGGTTATTTTTTCAAAAATCTGATCTAAGGTCGGGTTTTCTACATCAAGTCCAGCAGCTTTACCAAATAATGATCTTTGTTGCACATCCGTAGTCGAGTAAGCGGTAAAATATATATTCTGTCTGTTTTTCACAGATTCTTTTATAAGCGCTGTCTTTCCAATGCCGCTGCGGCCTGTGACAGTCAGAACATTAGTCTCCGGATTGCTGTAAAATTCATTTATTAATTGAAGTTCCCTCTCTCTTCCTACCATTTTTGTCTCCTGATTCTATCCCCATGTTTATCTATTGTAATACGTTTCAACTACTCTTTCAAGTTAAATTTTTATTTCAGTCTTTACTTATATTAAATTTCTGTTATAATGTCACGGACAGCGGGGAGATTATTTCAAAGGAGATTTATTATGCCCGGTTTTCGTTCTCACTATATATTTGGCATTGAAACCAGAAATGAGCTGAAAAAAATGAACACAAACAGGAGCCTTTCAGTTTATGACATGATCCGCTCCTACCCTTCCATATACGCTCTTGGCGAGCAGGGGCCGGATATATTCTTTTATAATCCGGTTTCTTATCTGCACAAGCGCAATACCGGCGAGAGGATGCATCATGAATCTACTCTTCTGTTTATCTCGAACCTGATTGATATTTCCGGTTCCATCAGACCTGCTTTCCTCAGAGACGCTGCTGTTTCTTATACGGCTGGCTTTATAGGTCACTATACCCTTGATACTATCTGCCATCCCTATATCCACTATCGCGCCTGCAAGGATGTAAATGACCACTCGAACAAAGGCTTCTATAATCATATGCTCTTAGAAGCTGACTTAGACTGTTCTCTCCTGGCGCACTTTCTCAGGATGAAGCCTTCAGAGTTCCATCCTTCCAAGACAATCGTCCTGAAAAAATCAGACGCTCTGTTCCTGTCAGCCTTTATTGACAGAGCTGTCGACAAGACTTATCCAGGCTCTCTTGTGCTTTCCTCAGAGATCCAGGCTGCTTTTAAGTCCAGCAGATTAGTCTATGACCTGATGGAAGATCCTCGTCAATGGAAGAAGAAATTCGTTCGGTCCTTAGAGGGCATTTTCCTTACGCATCCGGAGTATTCTGCCATGATTGCGTGTGACGGTCATTTTTCCTATAACGATCCGTGTAATCTCAGCCACCACCTCTGGAGAAATCCATGGAAGACAGATGTCTTTTCCACTGAATCGTTCTATGATCTTTTCCATAAGGCTATGCATCTGTATATCAGGAGGCTCTCGCTTCTGGAGCGCATCTTTTCCTGTGAGTTCGGATCACGCGACTATTTCGAATATTTCAATCTGTTAAAAAAAGACCTTGGCAATCTGTCGTACGACAGTGGCCTTCCTCTTTAAACCAAAAGACCGGAGACAGTCTGTGTACTGTCTCCGGTCTTTTCGTCGTATGGATAATTCTCAGTCCCTGTACTGAGCATCATCTCACAGGTCCTTATAGTATTCGCTCGTCAGTTTCGAAACGTCTTCGATCATGTCCTTGCCAACGCTCCTGGCATCGTCATCATCTACAGCTGCATAATATTTATACTTATCCGGCTGCCAGATCTTCATAGTTGTGGTAAAATACACCCATCCAAAGACATAATCGCCTTTTGAATTCTTTGCCTTATACTTGACACGATATTCATAATTCCTATAAGGAGAATCTACATAGTCCTGAAGTCCCTTTGTGGTAATTGACATATCACCCTTCTCGATCTTTACGATCTGGAAGGAACTAGGTCTCTTGAGATTATCCACTACATACTTCGCAAGAGCACTAGCAATGCTCTTTTCCGTCTTTGTATAAGTATCCGCATAAGCCTGAATCCCTGCCGACGCGAAAGTAACTGACAGAGCAAACGCGGTAAGCATAAGGACTGTTGCTATCCGCTTAAGATTCTTAAGTAACAATGCTCTGTACTCCTTTCATAGCGCGGAATTGAAGATAGTGCGCCTCTCACCATCTTCACTACTTTTATATTATATAATCTTCTGAGAAAAAAATCCTATTTTGTTTCATTTTTCGTCAAAATTATTTTTATTCGTGTTCTTTTTAAATCTTACTTTAAAAATTTCTTTCAATCAATTTTCAAGTTTTCATAGTTGTAAATAAAAAAAGAACCCGTTTCCGCGGATTCTTTTTCTTCGGCTGCCCAGTTCCGGAATCGAACCAGAGACACGAGGATTTTCAGTCCTCTGCTCTACCAACTGAGCTAACTGGGCATATAGTAAAAAAATAGCTCCTGAGTCATCCGGCCTTTTAGCCTATGACCAGAAGTAGAAAATTGCGGGGACAGGATTTGAACCTGTGACCTCCGGGTTATGAGCCCGGCGAGCTTCCAGACTGCTCCACCCCGCGACGATTGGCTTTCGCCAGTGGGTGGTGATGGATTCGAACCATCGAAGCAAGTTGCAGCAGATTTACAGTCTGTCCCCTTTGGCCACTCGGGAAACCACCCATCTGTCTGTCTCCAGACAAAAAGCCGATGAACGGACTCGAACCGTTAACCTGCTGATTACAAATCAGCTGCTCTG
>JBJELA010000209.1:0-2110 GCA_051878915.1 Candidatus Weimeria sp. | reverse complement strand
CCTTGAAATCAAGGTTTATACATTGTTATTCATGCTATATGCATGACACTACCATTATAAAAAGGGGGAGTATAGTATGGGAAAGACACTTTCTTTTGAACAGCAGACTGCTGTAAGTCACTTCGAGGGGCCCTGTCTGTGCATGGCAGGGCCTGGGAGCGGCAAAACCCTTGTGATCACTGAGCGGATCAGTTCACTTGTAAAAAGGGGAATTGAGCCACGCAGAATACTTGTCGTCACATTTACCAGAGATGCGGCCGCGTCTATGAAAAAGAGATGTGAGGACGAAAATCATATCTATCCATCGCCGGCATTTGGAACTTTCCATTCTGTTTTTTACAATATTCTTCTTAAGGAAGGCAGGGTAAGACCAGAGAATCTTATCGCGGGACGAAAGGCCATAGGTCTTTTGTCGCTTTCCGTAAATGAGTGCGGCATAAAAGAGGCGGATAAGGACTTTTATCCGACGCTCCTCCATGCCATCAGCTACTACAAAAATACCGGGATCCTGGATGAAAATCTCTACCCGAACCGGATAAATACAACAGATATGAAGAGGATTATCGAAGCCTTCAGGACGCATACTGTCTGCGGGGGATATTTTGATTTTGACGATATCCTCGTGGAGACGAGACAGTTTTTTAAGGAAAATCCTGAGAGGCTGGATTTCTGGAGACGGAGGTTTCCGTTTATCCTGGTCGATGAAGCGCAGGATATGAACAGGCTCCAGTATGACATTATTACTGAGCTTGCCAGTCCGGGTAATAACCTGTTTCTCGTAGGAGATGACGATCAGGCTATATACAGCTTCAGAGGCGCGGATCCAAAACTCCTTATGCAGTTTAAGGCTGACTATCCTGATTCTAGAACAGTCATCCTGAATCAGAATTACCGCAGCGATTCTGTTATAGTGGAATCCTCCGCGAGCCTTATCTCGGTAAACAAAGCACGTTTTCAGAAGAACCTGAAAGCGTTTTCGGAGGAGACGGGCAGTGTGGAGATCATCACTGCGACTGACGAGCACGAGGAGGGAAGACTTGTCGCGGAAAAAATAAACGAACTCATTAAGGCTGGCACAGATCCTTCGCAGATAGCAGTGCTCTATAGAAACAGGATGGTAAGCTCCTGTCTTCTTGAGGAGCTTTCAAGGCTTGCGGAAGAAAATGGCGGAGGAGACCTGTTTTTCTATAACAGCTTCGTGTTCAGTGATATCATATCGTATCTGCTGGTTTCACAGAAAGGGATAGTGGACAGGGAGCCTTTTGTAACAGCGCTTACTCATCCCGATAAAAATATCGCTCTGATCGGATTGGGAAGAAAAGAGATCGATAAGGCTGAGTGGCTCAGTAAAATGCGGAAAACTGTTTTTAAGGACGAGGCGGAAAATTTTATCAGGGAAATCGATTTTCTGTCAGGGCTTTCTCCGGCTGCGGCGATAAATTTTATCCTGAAAAAAATGGAATACGAGAAGTTTATCCGTGATTTTTCATACAGGAACGGGATGGACGCGTCTGTCTATTTAAAACACGCCGC
Organism: Candidatus Weimeria sp.; assembly: GCA_051878915.1. Lineage (GTDB taxonomy): Bacteria > Bacillota > Clostridia > Lachnospirales > Lachnospiraceae > Weimeria. The sequence continues at coordinate 577 of JBJELA010000209.1, read as the reverse complement.
GAATCTGACAAAGAAAGCGCAAAGCTTTAGAAAGACAGATAAGTTCTGCGCGGCAATGCTTGAAGAAAAGGACCATGCGGTTTACTCAGAGAGCAGAAAACCGAAGTCAGCGTCTGTCGGATACTATACTTTTCACGGCTCAAAGGGCCTTGAGTTCGATACAGTCTTTATCATAGGCGCCTGTGACGGAATCACCCCGTCTGAAAAGGCTGACACCATAGAGAGGATAGAGGAGGAGAGAAGGCTCTTTTATGTCGCTATGACACGGGCGAAAAGAAGGCTGTACATATCTGTATCAGGACGTTACGGCAATCACAGCTATTATCCGTCACCTTTTCTCAAGGAAGCGTTTGGAAATTTATAAAATATTGGGATTTTTGTCCTGCTTTTATGATATAATGATTCCGAATACGATTAAATGAGCGAGTTTGGAGATTTTATGAACTATGAAATGAAAAAAGGCAGCTTTTTAAACCTTGGCGCATTCCATCGCAGGAGGGGGATAGAACTGACTGTGGTGGCCAGAAGAGAGGGCGGCCTTTCTGTCATTTTTTATGATAAGAACACCAGGAAAAAG
>JBJELA010000208.1:0-10202 GCA_051878915.1 Candidatus Weimeria sp. | reverse complement strand
GCGAAGGTTTCGAAGGGGAACCACTTCGTGATGATAGCCATCATCATCTGGATCTCAGGAATCGCGAGCGCATTCATAGACAATATTCCGTTCTCGGCAACTATGGTACCGATAATAAAATCCCTGGCGCTTTCACAGGGACTTCCGGTTACTACACTCGCGTGGGCGCTCTCTATCGGAACTGATATAGGAGGTTCGGCTACACCGATTGGAGCTTCAGCCAACGTCGTTGGAACATCTGCTGCCGCGAGAGCCGGCCATCCGATCAGCTGGGCGACATACTGCAGGCATTCTCTGGGGGCTACGGCAATAGTTCTGGCATTCGCGACGGTATTTATCTTTGCCAGATATCTGTAAAGGAGGTTATCTATGGAGAAACAGCTGCTTATAACTATAAGCCGTACTTATGGGAGCGGCGGAAAAGTAATCGGGGAAAGACTCGCGGGTATGCTGGGGATCGGCTTTCTCGACAGGGAGATCCTGGACCATATGTCAAAGGAGTTAGGCGTGGATTCTGAAGTCCTGAGGCAGTACGATGAGAGGGTTCCGAACCTTTTTACCTCGCGCTCGGTACATACCATGAATACGACGATAACTAATTCTCCTGAAAAAATAATCGCTGAGGCGCAGTCTGAATACATCAGAAAACAGGCTGCCCTTGGAAAATCATTCGTAATCATAGGCAGGGCAGGGAGCGAGATCTTAAAGGACTATCCTTATCTGGTACGGTTCTTTATCACAGGAAGGATCGAGAACCGGATCAGCCGGATCATGGAGGTAAGGCACATGGATTATGAAGAGGCTAAAAAAGCGCTCCGCCGCCATGACCGTTCGAGAAGGGCTTATCACAACGCTTATGGCTCAGGAAAATGGGAAAGCCCGGATAATTACGAGATGATACTCTCATCATCCGATCTCGGGGTTGAGAGAACGGCGCAATACCTGTATGATTACCTGAAATTACGAGAACTTATTTAAAACCTTTTTTAAGCCAGCCTCCCGCAGAAAAATGCGGGAGGTTTTTTTATGTGAACTATGCATGAAGACACAAAGTAAATTTTTTATTTTTTAAGAAAATTACGTCTTTATTTTTGGATTGAAAAGTTTTATAATGACAAACTTGGGTGGTTATAGATGTACTGTTATTAGTAGGAGGCTTTATATGAATGTGCCTATCTGGCTTTGTATCCCTTTTGCCGGACTGCTGCTCTGTGTAGCGCTGTTTCCGCTGTTTGCGCCCAACTGGTGGGAGAAGCATGAATCTCATATGGTAATACTGTGGTCTGTAATCTCCATAGTTATGTTCGCGACTCAGTTTGGCGCTGCGGAAACCTTCCATACCGAGTTCAACTGTATTATAAACGACTACCTGACGTTTATTATCCTTCTGTTCGGACTGTTCTGTGTAGCCGGAAATATTTCATTCACCGGTGACCTCGCTGGTTCGCCGGGAGTAAACGTGGTGCTCCTTGCCATAGGAACGCTGCTTTCAAGTGTCATAGGAACTACAGGTTCATCAATGCTTATGATCCGTCCTGTGATCAAAATGAACAGCTGGAGAAAAAGAAAATCACAGATAATCATTTTCTTTATCTTCCTTGTATCGAATATCGGCGGATGCCTTACACCTATGGGAGATCCTCCTCTTCTGATGGGATTTATGAGAGGAGTTCCTTTCCTCTGGAGCTTTAACCTGTTCCCGGTACTTCTGGTAAATATGGTACTGCTTCTTACAATTTTCTATTTCTTCGACCGCAGGAATTATAGAAAAGATATCGCTGATGGCTGCAGGCCTGACCTGTCATCACTTCATACTATGATCAATTTCGAGGGACTTCACAATATTTTATTCCTCGTTATGATAGTTGTCGGAGTAATCTTAAGCGGAGTGCTTCCGGGACTTAAGGCATTCCAGGATGCCGATGGAAACACCCTTGGCATCACACTTCCTGGCAGCGTGACACTGAGTTATCCGTCACTTATAGAGATCGTGATCATCCTTCTGGCAGCCTTCCTGTCATTTAAGACTACTCACAAGGAGGTCAGGGTACACAACCACTTTACCTGGGGCGCCATCGAGGAGGTCGCTGTACTCTTCATAGGTATTTTTATCACGATGCAGCCGGCGCTTTTACTTTTAAAAGCAAAAGGATCTTCACTCGGCCTTACCACACCTGTCCAGATGTTCTTCGCTACAGGCGCACTGTCGAGCTTCCTGGACAATACCCCGACATACCTCGTGTTCCTTACTACAGCCGGTTCTCTCGGATTCAAGTCAGGACTTTCACTTGCTGTCGGTACTGTACCAAAGAACATGCTGATGGCTATTTCCTGTGGTGCCGTGTTCATGGGTGCAAATACTTATATCGGTAACGCACCGAACTTCATGGTAAAATCGATGTCAGACGAGAATGGTATCACGATGCCTTCGTTCTTTGGCTACATGAAGTGGTCCATCTGCATACTGATACCGGTGTTTATCATTGATGCGCTGATCTTCTTTATTTAAGAAAGGTGGTGGAATTATGTCAGATAAGGATAATCATAAAAAGGAAGCCATCGAACTGGCTGAAAAAATATATAACCTGGATCATGACGCCTACATGGCTTCAGGTTCAGCTTTAGGTCATGTATATACCGATGACCGAGATGCAAGCATCGAGGAGATCCTCCAGTGCATGGAGACGCCTGAGGTGAGATTCCAGTTGCACCAGCAGCTCGCGCTGATCGGTAATATGGCGCATACCATTGAAAACCCTATCAAGCGTGACGCGATCCTTACAGAATATGATGAAGCAGTAAAGGCCTTCCATGATTTTATAGATAAAAACGGCGGACCTGCAAAGATTCTCGATCCTATCATAGCGAACCTCAATTCACTTTCGCTTAAAAACAGAATGTCTGACAAGCATATGATAATCTGTATCAGCCGTTCCACCGCATCAGGCGGAAGCCACGTCGGGATCAGTCTGGCGGAGAAGCTGAATATCGATTACCTGGATTCAAAGATTATTTCAAAAATGATCAGAACGCTCGAGATTACCGAGGATCTTAAGAATGTGACCTCAAATATCCCGAAGGCGGATCATCCGAACATCGACGAGGAGCTTCTGATTGCGAAAGACCAGTCAGGGTTCAGAAGGTTCCTGCATATGCGAAACAGATATCACGGACTGAATATGCGTGACGCGTCATTCTTCAGAATGAGCGAGATACTGATAGAGCTGTCAAAAAAGCAGGATTTCGTTATCGTAGGCCGTGCTGCGGACAGGATACTCACAAGCAACCGTATCCCTCATATCAGTATTTTTATTACAGCTCCTCTGGAGTCAAGGATAAAGAGAGTCCAGGCCATCCACAACTGTGACGCGAAGACGGCAAAAAAGCTCCTGCGCGTTGATGACAGTATTCACGCTAAATATTACAACTATTACAGCGGACTTAAATGGGGCGACGCCAACAACTATGATCTCTGCCTCAACAGCGCCAGCTACGGAGTTGACGGCTGCGTGGATCTGATCCTTAACATGATCAGAAACGAAGAGTGATCACACTAAAACCACAGACTATAAGATATTTACAGTACCTTCGTGAAACGGAGGTACTTTTTTTGTTACTATTCACTGCACTTTTTTTATTTTTACTTTATTTTCTTTCATAAAAGTTTTATAATTTTTATTATGCGATAGCATAAAAAGAAAAGGAGGAAATTGTAATGAGTAAAAAAAGAAATGGATCAGCAGAACAGAAAGGTTACAGAAGCGTTGGGAAGTCCATAATGCTTATGAACCTTGTCATCGTGATCATCGTATCCGTGGTAGTCAGTGTTATTGCGTTATTCTCGCTTAACACCACCTTCAGGGAGTCGATGAAGGTATATCACGCGGCAAAGCTTGAAGGCTATAAGCAGGAAATAGTTTCTGAAACGCAGTCAGCTGTTTCGATGGTGCAGATGGAGTACGACAAGTACACAAAGGGCGAGATAACCGAGGAAGAAGCAAAGAACAGAGCGATAGAGGATATCAGGAACTTCCGTTACAGGGATGACCAGAGCGGATATTTCTGGATCGACGATCTCGACTATAATCTGGTCATGCATCCTATCCTTACTGATCAGGAGGGTACAAACCGTAAGAACCTCGAGGATAAAAAGGGAAACATGATAATCCAGATGATAAAGAAGAGCTGTACCTCATCAAAGCATGCCGGATTCAATGAATTCTATTTTACAAAGGCTGATGGAAAAACTGTAGCGCCAAAGCTGGCCTACTCAGAGCTCTTTGAACCATGGGGCTGGATGCTGTCAACCGGAAACTACACTGATGATATGAATAAGGAGATGGCATCTACAGAGAAGTCGCTTAATGCCATGAATATAAGACTTGAGATCATAACCTTCTGCGTTATGGTAGCAAGTATTGTCGTAAGCGCTTTCGTCTCATACGCCATGGGAAAGAAAACGGTAGCTCCGCTTCAGAAGATCCAGCAGTTTGCTGAAAGAATGGCAAAGGGAGATCTGACAGAGAGCATCAAGGTGACATCGAAAAATGAATTCGGTGATACAGGAAAGGGACTTAATACCGCCCAGCACAACATGGAGGATATGATCTCAAAGGCCTCGGCGTCGTGCGCTTCGCTTAAGGACTCGATTGATAAATTCTCGAATAATTTTGTCAGCATGTCGGACGCTATCACAAATGTATCGAAGGCTATAAACGATATAGCCGAGAACAATACAGATCAGGCCAAGGCTGCTTCTGACGCGGTAAACGGAATAGAGACGCTTTCAGGAAGCATAGACGATTCTTCACAGAATGTAACAGTGCTCGACCAGAATGCCACGGAGATGATGGATTATTCAAAGCAGTCGAAGAATACTCTTCAGGAGCTTGTAGTAAAGAACCAGGCTACAATGGACGATATTCAGACGATGTCGAAGCAGACGCAGCAGACATCGGATTCTGTATCGAAGATCGCGGATGCGGCAAACCTGATCTCAGATATTGCCTCACAGACCAATCTCCTTTCACTCAATGCTTCGATTGAGGCAGCCAGGGCAGGAGAGGCCGGAAGAGGCTTTGCGGTAGTTGCTGAGGAGATCGGAAACCTCGCGAGCCAGTCTGACGAATCCGCAAAGACCATCAACACGATAGTTGAGGAGCTCGTAAAGAACTCAGAGCAGCAGGTTGAGATCATGAAGAGGATGCAGGCTGTCTCTCAGGAACAGGTTGACGCTTTCTCAAGGACAAAGGATATGTTTGACAGGCTCGAGGAATCGCTTGATAACTGCGGCAGGTCTGTCGGCAGTATTTCTGACAATATCCATACGATGCTTGACGAGAGAGACCGTATCAAGGGCAACATCAAGTCACTTAATGATGACGCCACTGATAATGCGGCATCTACCGAGGAGACATCGAGCATGGCGGCTGAGATCGAGTCTGAGGTGAACCAGTCACGCGACATGATCGCTGATCTCGAAAAGCACCTCGATGACCTGAATGACGCAATGGCTATTTTTAAAGTGTGATCAGTAAAAATTACACGCGTTTTATCTAGAAAAGCGGGTTATTTTCTGCTTGCATAATAACAATGTTGTGTTATAATTTTATAGGGTGCGCCCGGACCCTTTTAAGGACGCATCGCAAATGAACACTATTTTTATAGGAGGAAATAAAATGGCAAAGAAGTGGGTCTACAAGTTTGAAGAAGGCGGTGCAGACATGCGTAATCTTCTCGGCGGAAAAGGTTGTAACCTTGCTGAGATGACTCATTACCTGCATATGCCGATTCCACACGGCTTCACGATCACAACAGAAGCATGTACAGAGTATTACAATAACGGAAAGGGCCTTACAAAGGAGATCACCGATCAGATCGAGGAGAACCTTAAGTGGCTCGAGGAAGTAAACGGAAAGAAATTCGGAGATCCGGAGGATCCGCTTCTTGTATCAGTTCGTTCTGGTGCTCGTGCATCAATGCCTGGTATGATGGATACCATCTTAAACCTTGGACTTAACGATGTAGCAGTTGAGGGCTTTGCGAAGAAGACCGGAAACCCAAGATTTGCTTACGATTCATATCGTCGTTTCATCCAGATGTACTCAGACGTTGTTATGGAGGTTTCCAAGTCTCTCTTCGAGAAGGAAATCGACGATGTCAAGGCTAAGAAGGGCATCAAGTATGATGTCGAGATGGATGTAGATGACTTAAAGGAGCTCGTAAAGAGATTCAAGAAGATCTACAAGGATGCTCTTGGAAAGGACTTCCCGCAGGATCCACAGGATCAGCTTATGGGAGCTATCCTCGCAGTATTCCGTTCATGGGATAACCCGCGTGCTATCGTATATCGTCGTATGAACGATATCCCTGGTGACTGGGGAACAGCCGTAAACGTTCAGACCATGGTATTCGGTAACAAGGGTAACACATCAGGTACTGGTGTTGCATTTACCCGTGACCCGGCTACAGGTGAGAAGGGTATCTTCGGTGAGTACCTCCTCAATGCACAGGGTGAGGACGTTGTTGCAGGTGTTCGTACACCTCAGCCTATCAGCACTCTTGAGCAGGCTATGCCGGATGTATATAAGCAGTTCATGGAGCTCGCTACAGGTCTTGAGAACCACTTCCATGATATGCAGGATATGGAGTTCACAATCGAGGAAGGAAAGCTTTACTTCCTTCAGACACGTAACGGTAAGAGAACAGCTCAGGCTGCCATAAAGATCGCCTGTGACCTCGTAGATGAGGGACAGATCGATGAGAAGACAGCTGTTACACGTATCGAGGCAAAGAGCCTTGATCAGCTTCTTCACCCTGTATTCGATCCTGCAGCTCTTAAGGCAGCAAAGAAGATCGGTACAGCTCTCCCGGCATCTCCTGGTGCTGCAGCTGGTAAGGTCGTATTTACCGCTGAGGATGCAAAGGCTCAGGGTAAAGGCGGTAAGGGTGAGAGAGTCATCCTTGTTCGTCTTGAGACTTCACCAGAGGATATCGAGGGAATGAGCGCTGCTCAGGGTATCCTTACAGTTCGTGGCGGTATGACATCTCATGCAGCCGTTGTTGCCCGTGGTATGGGAACCTGCTGTGTATCAGGATGCTCAGATATCACAAACATCGATGAAGAGAAGAAAGAGTTCACTCTTGATGGAATCACATTCCATGAGGGAGACTACATCTCACTCGATGGTTCTACAGGTAACATCTATCAGGGTGATGTAGCTACAAAGGAAGCTTCAGTTGCCGGCGATTTCGCTCGTGTCATGGGCTGGGCTGATAAGTACAGAAGACTTAAGGTTCGTACAAACGCTGATACTCCGCGTGACGCGAAGAAGGCTCGTGAGCTTGGCGCTCAGGGTATCGGTCTCTGCCGTACAGAGCACATGTTCTTCAACGGAAACAGAATCGACGCTTTCCGTGAGATGATCTGCTCAGATACAGTTGAGGAGAGAAAGAAAGCATTAGCAAAGATCGAGCCGTATCAGGAGGATGACTTCAAGCAGCTCTATGAGGCTATGGAAGGCGATCCTGTTACCATCAGATTCCTGGATCCACCTCTTCATGAGTTCGTTCCACAGACTGAGGAAGACATCGAGAAGCTTGCCAAGACTCAGGGCAAGAGCGTTCAGCAGATCAAGGACATCATCGCTGGCTTAAAGGAGTTCAACCCTATGATGGGCCACAGAGGATGCCGTCTCGCTGTTACATATCCTGAGATCGCTGAGATGCAGACTACAGCTGTCATCAAGGCTGCTCTCGCTGTAAAGAAGGCTCATCCGGACTGGAACATGGTTCCTGAGATCATGATCCCGCTTGTATGCGAGGAGAAGGAGCTTAAGTTCGTTAAGAAGACTGTTACAGATACAGCTGACAAGCTTATCGCTGAGGCTGGTTCAGATATGAAGTACGAAGTTGGTACTATGATCGAGATCCCTAGAGCTGCTCTTACAGCTGATGAGATCGCAAAGGACGCTGAGTTCTTCTGCTTCGGTACTAACGACCTTACTCAGATGACATTCGGTTTCTCACGTGATGACGCTGGTAAGTTCCTTGATTCTTACTATGAGAACAAGATCTTCGAGTCTGATCCGTTCGCTCGTCTTGATACAGACGGTGTCGGCAAGCTCATGAAGTTCGCTGTTGACAATGGTAAGAAGGTTCGTCCTGAGCTTCACTGCGGTATCTGCGGAGAGCACGGCGGAGATCCATCTTCTATCGAGTTCTGCGATGAGATCGGTCTTGACTATGTATCATGCTCACCGTTCCGTGTACCTATCGCTCGTCTTGCAGCAGCACAGGCAGCAATCAACCACGAGAACTAATATATTCTCTGAATGATCAATCAGGCTCCCCGGCCGCGAAAGCGGCCGGGGAGTTTTTTGTACTATCGTTACTATTCACGGCGGGCTTCTGTGGGGGTTGCGGCGGATGCGCTGGCGCGGTAAATAGAAACATGCAATTTTACCCCTTGTCTTTAAAAGAACCTTGCAAACATGAGGTCTGTGTGTTATAATTTTTTACTGATTGCACGGGCCTACTGTCTTTATCGTTAAAAGCCCGGATATTTAGGAGGAAAAACACAAATGAGCGTAAAGGTAGAAAACTTGGACACAAAGAATATGTCAAAGATTACCGTAGAGGTGCCGGCTGAAGAGCTTGACAAGGCATTAAAGCAGGCATACGAGAGACAGAAGTCAAGAATCTCTATAAAGGGATTCCGTAAGGGACATGTACCTATGCAGGTCATCGAGAAGATCTATGGAGATGACGTATTCTATGAGGATGCCGCGAATATCCTTGTGTCAAAGGAATATCCGAAGGCATACGACGAGTCCGGACTTGACATCGTATCATCACCAAAGATCGATGTAACCCAGATCGAAAAGGGTAAGGATTTTATTTTTACAGCAGAGGTAGCCACAAAGCCTGAAGTAGTACTCGACAAATACGAGGGAATCACAGTTACAAAGATCGATACTACAGTCACAGACGAAGAGGTAGAGAAGGACATCGAGGCCCAGCTTAAGAGAAACGCCCGCACAGTCACAAAGGACGGCGCAGCAGAGAACGGAGACAAGGTCGTTATCGACTTCGACGGTTCTGTAGACGGCGAGCATTTCGACGGCGGAAAGGCTTCAGACTATACACTTGAGCTTGGCTCACATTCATTCATCGACAACTTCGAGGACCAGATCGTAGGTCATAAGGCTGGAGATGAGTTTGACGTTAATGTTACCTTCCCTGAGAATTATCAGGAGAAGAGCCTTGCTGGAAAGGCAGCTGTATTTGCTGTAAAGCTTCATGAGGTAAAGACTGAGGAGCTTCCTGTACTTGATGACGAGTACGTATCAGATACTACTGATTTTGAGACAGTTGATGAGTACAAGGCTGACGTAAAGAAGCAGCTCGAGGTCAGAAAAGAGAACGAGGCTAAGCGTACAAAAGAGGATGAGGCTCTTACAAAGATCATCGAGAAGGCAAAGATCGATATCCCTGACGCTATGGTAGATACCCAGGTTAACAATATCATCAATGACTACTCCAGAAATCTTGCTCAGAGCGGACTTTCATTCCAGCAGTTCCTTCAGTATTCAGGCCAGACAATCGAGAAGTTCCGTGAGAACACAAGACCTGAGGCCATCAAGAGGATCAAGACTTCACTCTGCCTCGAGAAGATCGCTGAGGAACAGAAGCTTGAAGCCACAGATGAGGATATCGATAAGAGAATCGCTGACATGGCCAAGCAGTATAACATGAAGGCAGAAGACTTAAAGAAGAACATCCCGGACGATGAGCTTGATACCTTCAAGGAGCAGATCAAGATGGAGAAGGCCATCGATTATGTAATGGATAACGTAAAAGAGAGAGCAAAGAGAAAGACGAAGAAGGACGAGGATACAGATAAGGAGGACTAAAGTATGGCATTAGTACCTTACGTCATAGAGCAGACCTCTAGAGGAGAGAGAAGCTATGACATTTATTCCAGACTTTTAAAGGACAGGATCATTATTCTTGGAGAAGAGGTAAACGAGGCTACTGCTTCTGTAATAGTTGCGGAGCTCCTCTTCCTTGAGTCACAGGATCCGAACAAGGATATCCATCTCTACATCAATTCACCGGGAGGAATGGTTACTGCAGGATTTGCCATTTATGATACAATGCAGTACATCAAATGTGATGTTTCTACAACCTGTATCGGTCTT
>JBJELA010000207.1:0-2116 GCA_051878915.1 Candidatus Weimeria sp. | reverse complement strand
CCACGAATGAGTCCGCCGGCAAGATCCGTGAGGCTACGGCAATTATCTCAAGCATCGCTGATGAGACAAACCTCCTCTCACTCAACGCTTCTATCGAGGCAGCAAGAGCCGGAGAGGCAGGAAGAGGATTCGCGGTTGTTGCTTCCCAGATTCAGCAGTTAGCTGACCAGTCATCCGGTTCAGCCAAGCAGATCGAGCAGATTGTAGATGAGCTTATCAAGGACTCTGATCAGGCAGTTGCTACTATGGAGACCGTAAAGGAGATCATCGAGCAGCAGTCTCAGAACGTCGATCGTACAAAGAGCGCTTTTGATGAAGTTTCAGTCGGAATCGATGATTCGATCAATGCCGTAACTTCTATTTCAAAGCAGATGAAGGATATGGATGTGGCCAGAAAGAAGGTTGTTGAAACAGTTTCTTCGCTGTCAGCCATAGCGCAGGAGAATGCCGCAAGCACTGAGCAGTCATCGGCTTCAGTATCTTCTATTACAACTATCGCGAATGAGATCGAGGAGACCTCGGGCGATATGAAGGATATTGCTTCAGAGCTTGATAACAGCATGCAGAAGTTCAAGTATTGATTTTCAGACCAGATAATTACATTCTGTGATCTCACAGGAATAAATAAAACACCGTAGAAGATTTCTTTTCTACGGTGTTTGTGTGTCAGGAAATATTATTTCATAATAGTTACATGTTGTGAAATAATGATTGCATTAAGGGAAAGAAGGATTTATGAAAAATAGAACGGTTGTAATTCTAAGCCTCGCTCTGGCTGCCTCAATCGCGCTTTCAGCCGTTACACTTGGTTTTTCAGTCAGTCAGTCGAAGAGAGTGAATTCTTTTATCACCAATCAGCTGAAGAGACAGGCTAAGGAAGAGGAGAAGACAAGCAATTACGAGGAGGACGGCTATAAGGTTGGAAACCAGTATGAAATCCGCTCTACGAAAGATATTTCAGATGCTTATAAGAGCGGAGATGACAGCAAGCTCTCCGATACAGACAAAAAGACACTGAAAACAGCGTCCGGGATTCTTAAAAGCATAATAAAGGACAGTGACTCTGACTATCAGAAGGAGCTCGCCGTATATGAGTGGATGTATCAGAATATAGGACAGGGAGCCTCTACGGTAGTAACTCTTCCTGCCGCCAGCGGATCGGATTTTACGCCGCAGGGAGTTCTTGTATCAAAGCAGGCGGTCTGTGTGGGTTACGCTACCACCTTTCGTATGTTCATGCAGATGCTTGGCCTTGAATGCCATATAGTCCACAATGATTATCATTCATGGGATCTGGTAAAGCTTGATGACGGCTGCTGGTATCATGTCGATATCTATACAGATGTAGGCTCACGCACTGAATTCCAGAATTTCAATATGACTGACGCGACAGCTCAGAGCAGCCACGACTGGGATACGGCAGCTCTTCCGGCAGCGAACGGCGTCAAATATACCTATGCGGTTCAGAACAACAAGCAGGTTGATAATCTCATATCCATAGTACCGTATGTGAAGAAGGAGCTGGATAAGAAAGCGGCAGACAGGCACAGCCTTTATTTTTCATTCAAGACCAGATATACTTCAGATGATCTGTCAAAGGCTGACTCTGTGGTCAATGGCCTGAATACAGCGATCACGATGTCCGGTGAGGATTCGATCTCGTTGAACGGTGTCTGGTACAATGGAGAAAACAACGACTACATCCTCGGTATCTTCATCAGTGACTATTCCGCGCAGCAGGCAGGTACGACGATTTCACAGAAGGAGCTTGATAAGCTTACAGCCGCTATCAATAAATCGTTCGGAGTCGGAATTACGTCAGATATGATCAGTGGCGGCATCGGAACTGATGTGGGCGATCCGGATAATACGTCGGAAGCACCAGAAGGGAAAAATTAAGCTATGAAGAGAATTTTATCAGCTGTAGTTACTGCAGTTCTTTCTGTCAGCCTTTTTGCCTGCGGAGCAAAAAATACGGCTGACGCTGTTTCTGTAGGAGAAGACCTGATGAAAGAGGCCTCAGGGTTTCCTGAAATGAAGACCATCACTTCATCTGATGAGGATGCGGAGATTAATTTTTCAACTCTCTGTGATTTTGATTACAGCAAGGTAGGCT
>JBJELA010000206.1:0-2118 GCA_051878915.1 Candidatus Weimeria sp. | reverse complement strand
ATGAATGAACAGTACTTGTCGAGGACCTCTCTTGCCTTGTACTCGTTGGCGAACTCAAGACAGTCATCGTTTAAGAAAAGCGTGATGGTCGTACCAACGGTATCCTTGTCGCCATCCTTCATCGTGTAGTCAGTGCCGCCGTCACACTCCCAGTGAACAGCCTTTGCGCCGTCCTGATAGCTTAAGGTATCGATATACACGAGGTCAGCTACCATGAATGCAGAGTAAAATCCAAGTCCGAAATGTCCGATGATCTGGTCATCACTGCCCTTGTCCTTGTACTTCTCGAGGAAATCAGTGGCGCCTGAAAAAGCAATCTGATTGATATACTTGTCGACCTCATCCTCAGTCATGCCGATTCCGTTATCGGTGATCTTTATCGTCTTCTTCTCAGGATCAACCTCAACTGAAACCTTACCCTTGTAGTCGTCAGGCAGCTCAGTTTCACCCATCATGCCCAGCTTTTCACGCTTTGTTATAGCATCGCAGGCATTACTTACCAGCTCTCTGTAAAAAATATCGTGGTCCGAATACAGCCATTTCTTTATCACCGGAAAAATATTCTCACTTGTGATCGAAAGACTTCCACTTTTCTCTGACATCTGAATATCACTCCTTTTTAAAAATTATCCATCCTGAAATCACCACAAAGGCTTGTGCCTGTTTCAAAAAATTATTAGCCACCAGCCTTGTTGATTGCTAAAATATATTCTAGTATTGTAGCAGGAGAATGTCAAGAGAAAAATAGCACTCTTCCAGGAAGAGTGCTATCTGTGCCGTCTTGTAAGCCGGATTCCGGCTGTCATTTATTTTTTTTATAAAGCTGCTGCCTCAGCCGGCGAAGTGCAGCGCTTCGATCGGATCCTTTCTGGCTGCCTTCCTGGCTGGGTAAAGGCCGAAGAGAAGGCCGATCCCGATTGAAAAAACAGAAGCTATCACGCATACTCTTGCGTCAAGTGCGAATGTATAATCCGTAAAGGCATTTATTGCCGCGATTATTATCCCGCTTATTCCAAGGCCAATGGCCGCACCGATAAGGCAGATAACCAGCGACTCGATAAGGAACTGGAGCATAATACTGCCTTCCGTGGCGCCGATAGCTTTTCTGATTCCGATTTCCTTCGTACGCTCTGTTACTGATACCAGCATGATATTCATGATCCCGATACCGCCTACGAGAAGAGATATCGCGGCGATTCCGCCCAGCATAAGTGCCATTACATCGGTAACAGTGCTTAAAGTATCAGCTATGACCTTCATGTTAATGACAGTAAAGGCGTCAGAGTCGTTTGAAAATCTCGCCAGCAGATACTCATTTATCTCCTGCTGCGCCTGATCAGAGACAGCATCGCTCTTTGGGGAAACCACAAAGCTGTCGACATCTCTTACAGTAGTGGAAAGCCTCATAAGGGATGTAAACGGGATATAAGCCTGGTAGGTCGAGCCCGTTGATATCGTGGTATCAGACTGTTTTACTACGCCGATGACTGTGTACGGGATTCCGTTTAGACTTATAGTCTGCCCGATTGCCTGCGAAGTATTGTAGCATCCCAGGATATCGATTGCGGTGTCCGCATTTATTACAGCAACATTCGTATGATTGTCTACATCAGCGCTCTTTAAAAATCTGCCGGATGCCAGTTCTATGCCGTTTATCGACTGGTAGTCTGCAGTAGTTCCTGTAAGCTGCATAGTCTCTGTATCAGACCCATCCCTGACGTTTGCCGTTGACGAAGCTTGTGGAGCTACAGCGGCCACATCATCCAGCGCCGCGATATCGTCCATATCTGAAAGGGTAAGAGGCTTATCCTTGTCATCAGTTATTGTGACAGAGATGGAATTTGTACTGATCGAAGAAATCGTGTCAGTAATAGTCGAGGTAGCGCTTGTAGTAATAGAGACGAGTACAACAAGAGCTACTACACCTATTATGATCCCAAGCATTGTAAGAAATGACCGGAGCTTATTCGAGGCTACTGACGCGAAAGCCATTTTAACAGATGATTTTATCATCAGACCACCTCCTCAATCTCTGAAACATCCTTTGCTTCTGTCACATGTCCGTCAAGTATCTTTATCGAACGTGACGCTTCCTTTGCCACTTTTGAATCGTGAGTG
>JBJELA010000205.1:0-2121 GCA_051878915.1 Candidatus Weimeria sp. | reverse complement strand
CACAAAGGCATCTGTAAGACGTGAGAGAATGGGACACATCGAGCTTGCCGCTCCTGTATCGCATATCTGGTACTTCAAGGGTATCCCTTCACGTATGGGACTTATCCTCGACCTTTCTCCAAGGGTACTTGAGAGAGTCCTCTATTTTGCAGCATATATAGTTCTTGATCCTAAGGACACGCCGCTTCAGAAGAAGCAGGTTCTTTCAGAGCAGGAATATCAGTCATACGTAGACCAGTATGGAGTTGATGGATTCCGTGCTGGAATGGGTGCGGAGGCTATTCAGGAGCTCTTAAAGGAAATCGACCTCGACAAGGATTCAGCAGAGCTTACAGAAGAGCTCGAGAACGCTTCAGGCCAGAAGAGAGCCCGTATCATGAAGAGACTCGAGGTAGTCGAGGCTTTCCGTGAGTCAGGAAACAGACCTGAGTGGATGATACTGAATGTTCTTCCAGTCATCCCTCCTGATCTTCGTCCTATGGTACAGCTCGACGGAGGCAGATTCGCTACCTCTGATTTAAACGATCTGTACAGACGTATCATAAACAGAAACAACCGTCTCAGAAGACTCTTAGAGCTCGCTGCTCCTGATATCATCATCAGAAACGAGAAGCGTATGCTCCAGGAGGCTGTAGACGCACTTATAGATAACGGCCGCCGTGGAAGAGCTGTCACAGGACCTGGAAACAGAGCCCTCAAGTCTCTTTCAGATATGCTCAAGGGTAAGAACGGAAGATTCCGTCAGAACCTCCTTGGAAAGCGTGTCGACTATTCAGGACGTTCCGTTATCGTCGTTGGACCGGACCTTAAGATGTACCAGTGCGGTCTTCCAAAGGAGATGGCTATCGAGCTGTTCAAGCCTTTCGTTATGAGAGAGCTCGTACATACAGGCATTGCCACGAACATCAAGAATGCCAAGAAGATGGTCGAGAAGCAGAATGATCCGAGAGTCTGGGATGTCCTCGAGGATGTCATAAAGGAGCACCCGGTTATGCTTAACCGTGCCCCGACACTCCACAGACTTGGTATCCAGGCATTCGAGCCTATCCTTGTAGAAGGTAAGGCTATCAGGCTTCATCCTATGGTATGTGCCGCATTCAATGCCGACTTCGATGGAGACCAGATGGCTGTCCATCTTCCTCTGACACAGGAAGCACAGGCAGAGTGCCGTTTCATGCTGCTTTCACCAAATAACCTCTTAAAGCCTTCAGACGGCGGAGTTGTCGCAGTACCTGGACAGGATATGGTCCTCGGTATCTACTACATGACTCAGGAGCGTCAGGGCGTAAAGGGCGAAGGCAAGATATTCAGAAGCATGAACGAGGCGCTGCTTGCCCATGAGAACGGAGAGCTTGACTGGCATGCCAGGATCAAGGTCCGTGTCAGAAAGACCATGCCGGACGGCAGAGAGCTCTGCGGACTGGTAGAGTCAACACTCGGACGTTTTATCGTAAACGAAGCTATTCCTCAGGATCTCGGATTTGTAGACAGAAGCATTCCGGGCAATGAGTTAAAGCTCGAAGTCGATAAGATGATAAAGAAAAAAGACCAGAAAGCTATCCTCGAGAAGGTCATGCACAAGCATGGCGCCACAAGGACAGCCGAGGTCCTCGATGATATAAAGGCAATGGGCTACAAGTATTGTACGCTCTCATCTCTGTCAGTTTCCATTTCGGATATGACAGTGCCGCCTCAGAAGCCTGAGCTTATCGCCGGCGCGGAGAAGACTGTTGACAAGATCAACAAGAAGTACAGAAGAGGTCTTCTTACCGAGGGTGAGCGTTACAAGGAGGTTATCGAGACCTGGGAAAAGACAGATAAGGAGCTTACAGATGACCTTCTGAACGGCCTCGATGCCCAGAACGAGATCTACATGATGGCTGACTCAGGAGCCCGTGGTTCTGATAAGCAGATCAAGCAGCTCGCAGGTATGCGTGGACTTATGGCCGATACAACAGGTCATACCATCGAGATGCCTATCAAGTCGAACTTCCGTGAAGGTCTTGACGTACTCGAGTACTTCATGTCAGCTCATGGAGCCCGTAAGGGAATGTCTGATACCGCTCCTCGTACAGCGGATTCAGGATACCTGACCAGACGAATGGTCGATGTATCCCAGGA
>JBJELA010000204.1:0-2128 GCA_051878915.1 Candidatus Weimeria sp. | reverse complement strand
GTACCGGTGCTGCAACCTGGTCTTCATCAGCCTCATACTTGAGCGCCTCTCTGTTGACCTCATCCATATCCATCGGTGCAAAAGGCTTTACCTTCATCACGAACCTGATCCAGACTGCGCAGTAGGTAACAAGTATCACGAAGAGAACTCCGCAGAGCTCATAGATCCTGATCCTGTCAGCGCCTGTAGCGATGTTCGCTATCATATAGACGTTGCCGATGATACCGATGATCTGAGGAATGCCCTTCATAGTGAATCTTCTAGGTCTGTCCGGATATCTCTTTCTTAAAATAAGTACAGAGATATGTACCAGGCAGTAAGTGAAAAGCCAGAAGCAGGATCCTGAAAGGATAAGGAAGGTAACAGCTCCTGCTGTTCCAAGTCCGGATACAACGAGGATTCCGACTGCTACTGAAAGGAACAGAAGTCCTACATAGGCTGCGTTGTTCTTATTTGTTTTCGAGAAAACCTTCGGAACCATTCCTGCCTCTGACATACCCTGCATGATCTTTGAAAGTGAAGCATATCCTGTATTTACTGTTGAGATACCTGCAAGGATTGTAATGATGCCCATCCAGATCCGTCCAGGTGTTCCAAGCAGATTTACCGCAAAAGTGATGTGCGGTGTACTGTCAGGATCATTTGCAAGTCCTGACAATGAGACATAGTTTGTCATTCCTGTGCCGAGCAGAGCCTGTACTCCGAACAGCAGCACCAGGGCGATGATCATTGAGAGAAGAACGTCTCTCTTCGGATTCTTCAGGTTTTTTGCCTGAGGGATGATAAACTCAACTCCGATAAACAGCCAGAAGGCAAGAGCCATGCTGTTCATGATTCCCTTGAAGCCGCCAATCTGCTTGAACGTAGGTGCCTCTGCCGCGTAGTTTACGAGATGTGAGGAATCACCAAGCTTTAACACACTTATGATGCCAAGAGCTATCATCGAACCTACCAGAAGGATTACTACCAGATCCTGAACCTTGGAAAACAGCTCGACTCCCTTCATATTAATAAACAGGAAAGCTACCAGAAGTATCATTGAAATAATTCTGTTATCTACATTTGGGAAAAACAGCTGTTTTATTACTGTTCCGCAGAGAGTGATCTCAGCTGTAAGAGAAAGGATCTGTGTGATCACATATGCGCTCAGATTTCCCATCATAGAAGCCATCGGCCCCATGCCAGCGAGGAGGTACTGTCCTGTTCCTCCGTCTACATCAGGCATCAGCTGATTTAATTCAGAAAATGAAAGTCCCACGAACGAATTCAGGATAACCACAAGAAATAGCGGGATAATGAACCATCGGCCTATCGATCCCATTCCGGTTCCAAGTGACACCAGACAGCTTGTTGCTACGATAAGTCCGACATTGATTGCGACTGCACTGAAGAGACCTAATTTTTTCTGCTTCATAATGTTGCCTC
This sequence comes from Candidatus Weimeria sp., assembly GCA_051878915.1. GTDB lineage: Bacteria > Bacillota > Clostridia > Lachnospirales > Lachnospiraceae > Weimeria. The sequence continues at coordinate 703 of JBJELA010000204.1, read as the reverse complement.
CTTCCAATAAAAAAACGGAGCTCCATTTCTGGAACTCCGTTGTCCTGTGCTATAGTTATTCACTTCTCTTCCCTGTCGACAAGAGAAAGTATAGTCGCATTTAAAGACAAATAATTGTATTTTTGCGAACTGCATCTGAAAAATAAAAATACCGCCCGAAGGCGGTAATTAAATCACTTTTTAAGGCAGAAGTAACTGCCGTCTACAGCCATATAAGGCTTTGCCCAGGAAAAATATCTTCTGGCCGCGAAATAATAAAGCGTTTTTGGATGAGAATTCTTTATCAGCGCATCCTTTACGGCGTTAACAGTCTCACCATTTATTGTTACCCTGTTAAGAACTGAAGAATGAACAACAGTGAACTGTCCCTTCGCATATAAGGCCTTTGTAACCCTGTTAGAGCCGCTGTAGCTCTTCGCTCTGTTTACGATAACCTCTGCAGTAAGCTCCTTTGCTGTGTAGCTCGATGAATCTCCAGCCTCTGCTGAAACAACTCTGCACATCAGATCGAATTCCTTCTTTGAAACATCGATCTGAGCGTATTTCTTGAACTCGCTCCAGTTAAGACCAATAAGGGATTTCTCCTCGAAAGCGGTTCTCTGAGCCAGGCTCTTGCCGCTTACACTGATCCTTGAAGCTCTCTTCTTCTTCAGACTGGCTTTATATGAAGCAGTAAGCTTCTTCGCGTTTACAGGAACGTAAG
>JBJELA010000203.1:0-10295 GCA_051878915.1 Candidatus Weimeria sp. | reverse complement strand
CGGCAGGAGGCGAGATCACTCTCCTCTTTACACCATCGGATAATGGCTATAACAGTAAGACTCTTACTGTAAAGCCTGAGATCACAAAGAAAGCAGTTACAGTTACGATAAAGGATGCCTCCATGACAGCAGGAGACAAGCTTCCTGACTTCGGATACAGCGTGACCGGACTTATTGCAGGAGACAGTGAAAAGGACTTAAATATCAGGACTGCCTGCAGCGCCGATACGACAAAAGCAGGAAAGTACACCATTACCGGAACAGCTTCGTCAGATTATTACGATGTGACAGTAAAGTCAGCTACACTCACAGTTACAGAAAAACCCGTAGTAAAGGTGACACCGGATATAACAGGAACACCTGTGATAAAGATCGTTTATGGACAGAAGATATCCGATGGCAGCATCACAGGAGCCACAGCCTCATGCAATGGCACTTCTGTAAACGGTAAGTTCACTGTAATAGACGAGGATCTGCTGCACGCAGGAGATTATACAGTAAAAGCAGTCTTTACTCCGGACGATACAGTACACTACAACGAGGTAAAGGATGTAACCGTAACAGTCCGCGTGGTAAAGAAGCCTGTAACCGTTACGATCGACAGCAAGACAATGACAGCCGGCGATGACGTTCCAGCACTTACAGCCAGCACAGATACAGAGCTTGTCGGAACGGATACGGTAAACTCACTCGTAACAATGACCACCACCGCGAAGAAGTCTTCTCCGGCAGGAAAGTATGAGATCACCGGAAAGGTAAATGCGGATGCCACAGACTACAATGTGACTGTAAAGAACGGCACACTTACCATAAATGTAAAGACTGAGAAGCCTGTAACGACATACAGGATAACGTATTACTTAAACGGCGGTACTGCTTCAGGCAATCCGGGCACTTACACGGAAAAGACTGACAGTTTTACACTTAATGCTCCGGTAAGAGAAGGATACACCTTTGCAGGATGGACGAAGAATAACAGCGATACACTGCTCACTGCCGTAACTGTAAAGAAGGGTACAACAGGAAACCTCGTATTTACAGCACACTGGAAGAAGGATGCCGCATCAGGCGGTAACTCAGGCAGTACTAATACCAGTACTTCAACTGGAAACAATAGCGGCACGGGCAACAGTACCCAGACTGGAAATACCACAGGCAGTACGACCGGAAACAGCACCACAGGCTCGACCGGAAATAGTACCACAGGCTCGACCACGAACCCGACCGGAAACAACGCATCCGGCAATACCGGAAACAACACAACCAACACTACCGGAAATACAGGTAACTCGCAGAGTACTTCCACCAAGGCAAAGACCTATAAGGTAACATACGATCTCAACGGCGGATATACTTACAGAGACGATAACCCTTCAACCTATACAACAGGTGATGTATATTTCCTCTTTGCTCCGGCAAGAGCAGGATACACTTTCATCGGATGGACTGGTTCGAATGGTTCCACCCCGCAGACTTTAGTCACGATCAGCAGGACTACGACAGGAGATCTTACCTACAAAGCCAACTGGCAGAAGTTGGAAAGTACAACAAACGACCCGACCGCAAATTCAACGGGTGCCGCGGAGACTCCTTCTTCTGCAGGCACTACATCCTCTGAAAGCAGTGAGCCTTCAGATGTTACAACGGACGTCTCAGTGCCGGATGTAAAGGTAAAGTTATTAAAGAGTACACAGAAGACGATAACCCTGAAGTTCAGCGAGGCTGACATTGATACAGACGGTGAAGTCAGGTATCAGGTTGCGATAAAGAAGAAGGGTGCATCAAGCTGGACAAAGTCCACACTTGGAAAGACATCAAAGACCTTCAAGAAGCTTAAGAAGCATACAACCTACTGGGTAAGCGTCAGAGCATATGTCACCATAGACGGCGAGACATACTGCGGCGACTGGGCTGACACAAAAGTGATCAAGACAAAGTAACAAAGGATAAGGCTTGGAAAGAGGCCTGAGGTTATCTCCTCGGGTCTCTTTTTTATTGTCTTAAAGCGTGAGCGTAACTGTGATCTTTATGTCTTCAGGGCCCTGAAACTGAAGTCTTTGATAATACAGTCACAGTTAAAAAGGTTATCTCTTTTCTATCTGCCATACTTAAGATGTAACAAAGATAACCTTGAAACACAGAATGGAAGGCAGAAATCATGTGTAAAGTAGATGAATCAAAGAATTGTGAACGCGTACTTATTTTTCGTGACCAGTATGGAGCCCAGATCAGACTCCCGATCAATGACAGGGAAGACTACATTGGAAAAGACGATATCACGCCTATCATAGAGAGTCTGGGTTTCGATCCGGCCACAGTGTCAGATCCGACAGTGATAATTGAGAGGGAAAAGGATACCATTTATATCTCAGAGCACGCCATGAAGCGTCTCAGAAAACGTCTCGGCTTTAACAAGTCAGCTGCTTACAGGATGACAAAGAAAGCTTTTGAGAAAGGCATCACAAAGGACAACGCAAACGGATATTTAAAGACTTGGATAGAGTCCAAAGTCACAAGACAGGGAAACGGGTCAGACTTCAGGATATACGGCCAGTACGCTTTCATCTTTGATAAGAATGTTCTTGTTACCGTTTACAACATGGTCCAGAAAGAGGCGTATAAAGTCGCTCACGAACAGCATGTCGACAAGGCATACAACAGAACACGTGAAAATGCCAAAGTCCGGAAAGCGATCAGGGCAATGTCTGTCTGCGAATAAAGCAGACGGGCTCCGGCCAGTTACAGTTACACATATATAACCAAAGGAGATTTTATGTCAAAGACAACAGACAAGCCTGACGTAGTATTCAAGCGCAGAAACAAGGTGGTTATTTCGGATATCTACAGTAAAAACGCAGAAGGCCACCAGTACAAAAGAAAGTGCCGAGGGTACGGAGACTGTACAGACTCCTGCAATGGACGGCACAGGCCCCCCGCAAAGGCAAAACTCCCCCTGCCGGCTGACATAAAAGAGATAAAGGATTCGATACCTTCTTATAATAAGAAGCGATGCTGATGTATCTGCCTTCTGCGATAAGTTCTTTGCGGGTGATAAAGACCCCGGCTTTGAGATGCAGAAGGTACTCCTTAATATACTTCTCCTGTATACATTCTACTCGAAGAAGTCCACAAAGTTTTCCTACATGACAGTGATACTTGATGAGATGGCAGTAGATATAGACTCTCTTTCAAGGCGATGTTCCGAAGAAGGGATACACAGTGCGTCGCTTACCATGGAATACCACCTGTTTGACAGATGCCTTGATGTTGAAAGGGAAAGGAAGGTAATACTTCAGTTATCAGAGAAGCTCAACTTCTTAAAAGGCAAATAATTCTTATCCCCTGAGGTGCAATATTTTTTATCCCTCAGCGTGAAAAAATTCTTATCGCTCAGAGATCTGAAAAAAGATTTCTACCAAGACATATATGAGGCGGTCAGGAAAGGATTTTCCAACCGACCTTAATAGTTGTTTTGTTTCCTTTCGCCGGGGGCAAACTCCCCGGCCATGGCGGAAAAAAACGGTTTTATGGACATATAAAGCTTCGGCAGCGGAGCAGAGTTTTAACGAGGTCTGCCTGTAAAGGCAGATAGTTAGCAGTCTCCTTTTTACTTTGTGTAATGTGTTGTGACCAAGAGTTTGTTGTTCATTTTGTTCTGTCCATGCGGGTCCGACTCCCGCTTCCGCCATTCGGTCTCAAACGGGACCACCTGTCGTCAAGGTTTCCCTTGGTGCACACGACAGACTGAAAGATATGCTTATCTAAAGCCCCGATAGGTAAGCAGGCTTACAGGGGCAACGAGGTTTTACTTAGTGAAAGCTAAACAGGTAAAGGCACTTGTAGCAGCTCTTACAGCAGCTACAACAGTAGCGGGAGTAGCAGTACCAGTATTCGCAACCGAGACAACTCCAGCGTCAATCACAGCAGACAAAAATCTGGCGATTAGTTCAAAGACATTTACCGAGGGTGATACCATCACGGTAAAAGGCCATGAGGATGCTGTAGCTACAGTAAAAGGTGTGGCAGGAAACGTCAAAGTAGATAACAATGGTACAGGTACTCCGACTACAAAGGAAAACGTAACTATTGCTGATAACGTACAGGCAGGAACCTATACACTCAGCAAGGATTGTAAGACATGGACTAACACCGCCGACTCAGACATTACTTATCCTATGGACAGCAAGGACGGTATTGCTTACGATAATGCAGGCTATACTTATGGCGGCGACAAGGTAACTGTAACCGTTACCCCTGCAAAGGCAGGAACTGTAACTGATGTTGAATCAAAGAACGGTCTTACAGCCAGTGATTTCACAGTTGACGCAACTGTAGAGAACGGAACTTACACTTATACTGACGGTAAGTGGGTAAAGAACTCAGAGGAAAAGACAGATGAGAAGAGCGCTGACGCTGATGAGAAGGGCGCTGACGCTGTAACTCCTTCAGCTATTACTGTAGATACCAAGGATTCAGATACAGCTGGTTCAGTTACAACAGGTTCAGCTGTTACTGTTACAGGCGCAGCTATTACTGTAAATTCTGATAAGGCTTCACAGCTTGCTGAGGGTGATAAGATCGTTATTTCCGGCAAGACAGCAGAGACAAAGGAAGTAACTGATTTCGTATCCAATTATCCTGAGGTTTCCGATTTTACAGCTGACGATGTTGTCCTTCCAAAGGACGGACTTCCTGATGGAACTTACCATGTCACAGGTGATGCCACAGACTCATCAACATGGAAGTGGGTAGACAAGGACGGTAAGCCTGTAGACATCACTCCTAAGGATGGCAAGATTGCCAACAATGGTGCTCAGATCACCGTTTCAGGTCATGTAACTGCCGTAAAGGGACATGACGCTGTTGCAGGAGAGGTGACTGTCACAAAGTCAGCAAAATCTCTTAAAGCCGATGACTTTACTGTATCTGATTATGTAGATAATGGTAGTTATACATATACCGATGGCAGATGGGTAAATGACGCCACAAAGAGGGCTACTGACGGTATCACCTTAAAGAAGACTACTCAGGACACTGGTTCTGGCACTAATTCTGCTTCTGATGTTATCGTAATTCCGAGCGGTGATACATCAAATAATTCTGGAAGTACGACAACTCCTTCAGACTCTAATACTGCAGATGAGAGCGTAAACAAGACAGGTCTTGATGCAGTAGCAGGAACTCTTACTGACGGTGTCTATAAGGACGCTTCAGGAAAGACTCTTTCTAATGCAGCAGTACTTACCGATGATGGTGTCGTACTTACCGACGAGAACGGAGCGGCTATCCCTGAGAACACAAAGGTTACTTTCGAGGATAAGACATATCTTATCAACGACAGCGGCGTAGTTGCTTCATCAGAGAAGGTTAAGGTAAATGGCAAGACCTATGTAGCAAAGAAGAACGGAACCATCGCAAAGAAGGCTTTTGTTACACTTGCTGCTACAGGAAGCCGTGTATATACCAACCGTCTTGGCTCTATCGTCAAGAACAAGGCATTTACCGTTAAGGGTGTCAAGTATCTTGCAAAGAAGAGCGGAGCACTCGTAAAGAGTGGTAAGGTAACACAGAACGGAAAGACCTATACTGTAAAGAACTACAAGGTAGTAAAGGTCGTAAAGGCTAAGAAGGCCGCAAAGAAGTCTAAGTAATGATTGAATTCAAAGCAGGTACGGGACATGGTTCTACGGACGAGTTCGATTCTCTCTTTCGTATCTGCATAAAGACAGCATAGCTTTGTCGAAACAATAAGGCAGTGCAACTGTTCGTATGCTGTCTGTACTTTAAGACTACTGACAGGCACTCGTGGGAGACCACGGGTGTCTGTTTTTGTGCGGCAAATGTCATATAATGACTGTAGAGAAAAATTCTTATCCCTTGGGGCGTAAAAATTCTTATCCCTCAGGAATCCGGCTTTTGAAATCTATCAAAACATAAGTGAACAGAAAAACAGCAAGACCCGTAAGGGCGGAAAGGACAAACACATGGCAGTATATACATATATTTTTCCACTCGTAGGAACAGACGAAGCAAAGGAACTTCTCATAAAAAACGGATACAGAGCAGAAAAGGATGAGACAACTCACAAGCGTCTTACAACGGACTGCCCGCCGGAAGAGTTTCAGAAACTTTACTATGCATCGCATAACGGCGGCGGTGCTGACTACGGCAGAAACGGAAGGATGGATACCATCCCGCACAGCAAAGCGACAAATACAAAAGACATCAGAAAGGTCTTCAGGGAAGAGTATAAAGCACACTGCACAAGGGTATTCCTTGAGGTAGAAGACTAAGACAAAAAAGGAGAACACTTATGGTTAAGGATTTTACAGAATGGACACTGTAGTTTAGTTAAACGATACTTGACAAATGCATTTGAAATGCTTATTATTTTGCTTAATACACGATTATGCATGAAAATTCATGCAACAACAGAATGGAGGATAAAATTGAAGCGATTTCCAAACCGTAACAGAGCGTTATGGGCAGTTTTTCTTGCTGTCATAATGCTCATCACAAGCGTGCCTGTAAATTCTTATGCATCGGTTATTAAGCTAAGCAAGAAGAGCATTTCACTAGTCTTGACCAAAAGCGAACAGCTGAAGGTTAAGAACTCTACCGGTGGCAAGATCAAATGGTCTTCATCTGACAAGAAGATTGCCGCAGTCTCACAGAAGGGACTTGTAAAAGCAAAGAAGCTTGGAAAAGCAGTGATCTATGCGAAGGTAAAGAGCAGGACCCTTAAATGCAAGGTGACAGTCAAAGCCGGATTATCAGACAGCAAAGTACAGCTTTCGGTCGGAGAGACAAAACAGGTCACTTTGTTAGGTGCTAGAATAAAATCCGTAAAGACATCTGACAGCAGGATAGCGACAGTGGATAAAAAGGGTAAGATTACTGCTGCCTCAGATGGTACTGCATACATAACATATAAAGGAACAAACAAGAAGTCCTATAAATGCAAAGTAACAGTAAAGACGGACAACAATACTTCTGATAACAGTTCAGACAATTCTGACAATAATAATCACAGCAGTGACCCAAACAGTACCGACGATACTTCCGGCACTTCCGGCGCTAACAAATCTGAAGATAATTCCGATAATACAAGTAGTGACAGTGACAATGGAAGTTCCGGTGGGAGCACTGGTGGCGGTTCAATATCTAGTGGCAGTACATCAGGCGGAAGCACCGGCAGCGGTTCTTCGGATCCTTCCGATAATACTGTAAAACTGAAATTCGTGGCCAACAAGCTCACGGCAAAGAACATTCCTTCTGAGATGTCAGTAAAGCCCGGTAGTCAGATAAAAGAACCGGACTATCCTGAGGACGACAACTCTTTATTCGCCGGATGGTATACAGATAAAGAGCTGACAAATTACTTTAATTTTGACAAGGATACTATCAATAAGGATACTACCCTTTATGCCAATTGGTATGACTATAACAGTAAAACGGATAGTGATTCTGATGGACTGAATGATTCATTAGAGAAGATTTTGGGAACTGACCCAAATAAGAAAGATACAGATGGTGATGGACTCAGCGATTATGATGAAGTCATGGTCACCGGAACCGACCCTCTGAATCCGGACAGCAATGGAGATGGTATAAACGACAGTGAGTCAGATACCGATTCTGACGGACTGACAGACAAAAAAGAAGCTGAACTTGGGACTGATCCAAAGAATGCAGATTCTGATTATGACGATCTGACAGATTATGATGAAGTAAATAAATATCATACTGACCCTAATAAAGCAGATACAGACGGCGATGAAGTATCAGACGGCAAAGAGATCGAGCTTGGTACGAATCCTCTCACTGTACAGAAGACGTTTGATGTTACTGCGGAATCCGATGACGAGAACGCTAAAGTCAAGGCATCCGTAGAAGTAACGCTTGACGGTGATCAGGTAGAAACTCTTGATGTAGAAGAGATAAAAGATGATACCTTCTTCCCTGATACGATACCGGGATACATTGGAGAAGCTTATGACTTCAGTGTAGATGGCACATTTGACGGAAAGGCTACATTAAAGTTTACATTTGACAAGGATCTGCTAGGCAGCTCATCAGATGATTTTGATCCAGTCATCTATTATTATAACGAGGATAAGCAGGAACTTGAGCCGTTGGATACGACTGTCGAAGGAAACACGGCTATAGCCGAAACACCGCATTTTTCGACATATATACTTTTGAATAGGACAGCTTTTGAGAGTTCCATCAATTGGATAGATTACTGGAAGGTATCCGGTGATAACACTTATTCATCTGCTGAGACTGTTTTTGTAATAGACGATTCAGGTAGTATGTACGGAAACGACCGAACGAACGAAAGGCTTAAAGTTGCACAGGACCTTATTGATACTCTACTGGATAATACCAAGGTAGGAGTTGTTAGGTTTGCAAGCTACGTTAATGAACTAACATCTTCTCTTACTGATAAGGAATCGGCAAAATCTCTTCTTACAGATGAGTATTTCCATTCTTCTGGTGCAACATATATGTACGAAGGACTTGAGTCGGCTATCAACCAGTTTGATACGACAGACTCTGGAGTCTATAAGACTATAGTTCTTTTATCAGATGGTGACAGCTATGATAGTTATAAGAAGGACAATGTAATTAACAAAATTAAAGAAAATTCGATTCATGTATTTTCAGTAGGACTTGGTAACTGGTATGATGATGCATTAAGACCAATTGCAGAAGAGACAGACGGAGCTTTTTATTCTGTAGAAAATGCTGAGAGCTTATCATCAGCTTTTGATAAGATTGGCGATAATGTCGATATTTCAGTAGACAGTGATAACGATGGATTGCCGGACTATTATGAAGACAACTGCTATCTGTTCAACAATGTCAAGCTGCCGCTTGATAAATACAATCCGGATACAGACGGCGATGGCATAAAGGATGGCGATGAAGTAGAAGCTTTCTTTATGGAACCAAATGCAGACAAGACAAAAATGAGGGTTATCTTTAAGATAAAGTCAAGTCCAACCTCCTCAGATGGAGATAATGATGGACTTACTAATGAGCCTGTTGTAGTAAATGGCAAAACGATCATACCAAAAGATCCGGATCCTCTGAAAAAGAACGGTGATAAAGAAGCATGGGAAGCACTAAAATCTTACGAAAATAAAGGCGCAAGTTATTATAAAACTTCTGGTGGAATAAACGAATTAAAGAAAAAATTACTAGGAAACAATGTTCCAGCATGGTTAGCAAATTCAATTGTAAGCTGTATACTAAAATTTTATGATGCACTTTCAGATCATAGTGATGATGAGGTGTTATCTAAAATTGTTGATGGATTTAAATTATTATCATGCATTAATAACGATGCCGCTACGATAGCGGGAGCATACCTTTTAAACTTTGATTTAGACGAAAAAAATGATGCTTATCATTCACATCCTGATACCTGGCAAAAAAAATTTGGATATAATAAAATGTATGATTTATTCTTTTGGATTGGTGATAAACAAGATATGAAGCCATTGTCTTTGGAACCAAAAAATCAAAATGAAAATGAACGATATAGGCTCTGGTTATGGAAGGGCGATTATTGGAATCTTCACAGTGGCGCAGAAATAGGCTTATATAAATATGGTGCAAATTATGCGGGAAAAGATCATTATAAAGCAATTGATCAAAATGTCCCTATGACATTATCGCTAATTTGGATGGCTGATAATAAATATACGCCAGTATTTTCATGGGCTCCTAACGAAAATCAATGGTGGATAACTGGATTTAGTGGCTCTAAAAATGAAAAAAGCTTAATAGAAGGGATAGAAGCCAAAATATATAATAAACCAGATATATATTATCATCCGAATCCAAAGAACATGCTGACTATAGGTTCTGTAGACCTTTCAGACTATCCTGAATTTTATGAGTTATTGTTAAAAGATCAAAGATATAAGAACTATATTATACCGGATAATGATAATAAAAAAGTGTGGATTTATTGGAAAGGAATATGAAAAAAACATCTTTTATATCTATTGTTTCTTTAATAATGATAGCAGGATTTTTGCTGACTGGATGTTCGATGATAAACACTGTAAAAGACTATGTCTCAAAAAAAACAAAAGATTATAATCAGAAAACAGAAAAAAAATATAAGGAACAGATAGCTAAGAAAGATCTGCATAACAATGTCGAATGCTCAGATTATGTAGCAATGCATTGGCCTAAGCTCATCAAGGCACTCAAAGAAAAGGACAGTGACGCTATATATGAGCTGTTGTGTCCGTATCTACAGAAAGAAAAGGGCACGA
>JBJELA010000202.1:0-10349 GCA_051878915.1 Candidatus Weimeria sp. | reverse complement strand
AAGACAGTCGCCCTTGAAATTCTTGACAAAATAATCGTTGATAGCGTCCTCATCGAGATCCTCTCCGTCGATGAGAAGCTGGGTATCATAACGGTACTCTAACATAAAAATCCTCCTGTTTTCAATTCGATACAAAGATTATATATCATTTAACTTTAATCTTCAATTTACATAGTGATTTTTTTGTATGAAAAAACCCGCCGAAGCGGGTTTTTAAAAATTACTGTGAATTATTCTTTCTGATCATGGCTCTCTTTCTCTGGAGAGGATCGAGGATCTTCTTTCTGATACGGAGATGCTCAGGTGTTACCTCAAGGAGCTCATCGGTCTCGATAAAGTCAAGTGCCTGCTCAAGTGAAAGAATCTTCGGAGGAACAAGTGTAAGGGCTTCATCAGATGATGAAGTACGTGTATTTGTCAGGTGCTTTTTCTTGCAGACGTTGATCTCGATGTCCTCGGCACGGCTTGAAGAACCAACGACCATTCCGGAGTAAACCTTCTCGCCAGGTCCGATGAAAAGCGTACCACGGTCCTGGGCTGCGAAGAGTCCGTAGGTAACAGCCTCGCCGGCCTCGAAGGCTATAAGCGATCCCTGCTTTCTGTAGGCGATGTCGCCCTTGTAAGGAGCGTAGCCGTCGAAAACGGTATTAAGGATACCGTTACCCTTTGTATCGGTCATGAAGTCGCCTCTGTATCCGATAAGGCCACGGGCAGGGATAGAAAACTCAAGACGGGTATAGCCGCCTGTTATGGAATGCATTCCAAGAAGCTCACCCTTACGCTCTGAAAGTTTCTGGATAACGATACCCTGGAACTCATCAGGAACATCGACGTAGGCTTTTTCCATAGGCTCGAGCTTCTTGCCGTTCTCATCGTAATGATAGAGAACCTCAGCCTTACTTACAGCGAACTCGTAACCCTCACGTCTCATCTCCTCGATAAGGACTGAGAGATGAAGCTCACCACGGCCGGAGACCTTGAAAGTATCAGGACTGTCAGTATCCTCTACACGAAGAGATACATCAGTGTTAAGCTCTCTGTAAAGCCTGTCTCTGATATGACGGCTCGTAACGAATTTGCCTTCGGTTCCGGCAAACGGGCTGTCATTTACCATGAAGTTCATGGCGATGGTAGGCTCTGAAATCTTCTGGAACGGGATAGCGACAGGATCGCCGTCAGTACCGCAGATAGTATCTCCGATGTGGAGATCGCTTATACCTGAGATGGCAACGATAGAACCGATATCTGCTTCATCGACATCGACCTTCTGAAGGCCCTCGAACTCGTAGAGCTTTGTGATACGGACGTTTTCTCTCTTATCAGGATCGTGATGGTTTACAACGACAGCGTTCTGGTTCAGCTTTAGGCAGCCGTTTGAAACTTTTCCGATACCGATACGGCCTACATAGTCGTTATAATCGATGGTTGAGATAAGAACCTGAGTGTTGGCATCAGGATCTCCGGTAGGCGCCGGGATGTATTTAAGGATTGCCTCGAAAAGAGGAGTCATATCCTTCTTCTCGTCATCTAATTCATTGATAGCGTAGCCGTCTTTAGCGGATGCATAGATAAATGGAGCGTCAAGCTGCTCGTCAGTAGCATCGAGATCCATGAAGAGCTCGAGCGTTTCATCGACAACCTCAGCAGGTCTTGCGCCAGGACGGTCGATTTTATTGATGCAGACGATAACCGGAAGATTGAGGGCAAGAGCCTTCATCAGAACGAATTTCGTCTGAGGCATTACACCCTCGAAGGCATCGACTAAGAGTACGACACCATCAACCATCTTCAGGATACGCTCAACCTCGCCGCCGAAATCAGCGTGTCCCGGAGTATCTACAATATTGATTTTAGTGTTTTTATACTTTACGGCAGTATTTTTTGAGAGGATAGTGATACCACGCTCACGCTCGATGGCACCGGAATCCATGACACGATCCTGCACTTCCTGATTCTCTCGGAAGACACCGCTCTGCCTAAGCAGCTGATCTACAAGCGTCGTTTTACCATGGTCGACATGTGCGATGATAGCGACGTTTCTGATATCTTCTCTTGTCTGAATCATTTTTACACCTCATTTTAAACTATTTGATTGCAATGCAACTTTTATATTATATCATCATGGAAATACAATACAATAAGAAAAATGACGAAATTCGTCAAAAAATATCGGAAAATTTAGGCAATCTGACTGACCAGAGTCTTTGCGAAAATAACTGATTTGTGATAAAATACTTAAGATTATATTGAAAACGGCTGAATGCCGGATGTCATAGAGAGGTATTTATGGCAAAAATTCAGGTGTATTATGGCCCCGGGATGGGAAAAACGTCCGCGGCGCTGGGGAACGCGATAAGGGCTGCTTCTGTGGGAAAGAGTGTGTATCTGATCCAGTTTCTCAAGGGCCAGCTGGAAGAGGATTATTTCAAGCGGCTCGAGCCAGAAGTCAAGGCCTTTTCTTTTGAGCGCAGCACTCATAATTTCAGTGAGCTGAGCGACGAAGAGAAAAAAGAGGAAAAACAGAACATTCTTAACGGACTCGGTTTTGCCAGAAAGGTTCTGACGACCAGTGAATGCGATATTCTGGTACTTGATGAGTTCCTCGGCCTTTCTGACGAGGGAATAGTATCCGAAGAGGATATGATAAATCTCGTTTCGTTAGGGCCGGATTCCATGCAGCTCATCCTTACGGGGACGATACTGCCGGAGAGTCTGAGAAAAAAGTGCGACCAGATCTATAAGATAACAGATGAAAGTCATATGTAGAAGGAGAAAAAATGGCTGTATTTAAAGGAGCAGGCGTAGCTATTGTTACACCTATGAACGCTGATGAGTCAGTGAATTATGATAAGCTCGAGGAGATCATAGAGGAGCAGATCGCCGGAGGAACCGACGCTATCGTTATAGTTGGTACTACCGGTGAGGGATCGACTCTTTCTATGGAAGAGCACAGCGAGTGCATAAAGAAGGCTGTAGAGTTCACAAAGCACAGGATCCCGGTAGTGGCAGGTACAGGAAGCAACTGTACCGAGACAGCTATCCAGCTGACACAGGAGGCTGAGGAGCACGGCGCTGACGCTGCTCTCGTAGTTACTCCTTACTATAACAAAGCTACACAGAAGGGACTTATAAAGCATTACAGCGCTATCGCTGATTCTACAAAGCTTCCGCTTATACTTTACAACGTTCCTGGAAGAACAGGCACAAATATCGCTCCAGAGACAGTGGCCACTCTCCATAAGACGAAGAAGAACATCGTCGGAGTAAAGGACGCCACAGCAAACCTGGCACAGACCTCAGAGATGATGCGTCTCTGCGATGGAGACCTTGAGCTCTACTCAGGTGAGGACGGACTTGTAGTTCCTATCCTCTCACTCGGCGGTATCGGCGTTATATCAGTAGTTTCAAATATCGCTCCACATGATGTTCATGAGATGGTCATGAGTTTTCTGAACGGAGATATCGAGAAGTCCAGAAAGATGCAGCTTCGTGAGCTTCCTCTTGTCGACGCGCTCTTCTGTGAGGTAAATCCTATCCCTGTAAAGACCGCCATGAACCTGATGGGTAAAGAGGTCGGACCGCTTCGTCTTCCACTCTGTGATATGGAGCCTGCTAACCTTGAAAAACTGAAGAAAGCTATGAAGGATTACGGATTATTATGACACGAATCATTATGAATGGCGCGAATGGCCATATGGGACAGGTCATCACGCAGATAGTTTCAAAGGACGACGACTGTGAGATCGTCGCGGGAATAGATCCCTATACCGAAAAAAAGAACGGTTATCCTGTTTTCGCCTCTCCTGCAGAGTGTGATACAGATGCAGACGTAATCATTGATTTTTCAAATGCGAAGGCAGTAGACGGACTGCTCGATTACGCGGCTGAGAAGCAGATACCTGTTGTGCTCTGCACCACCGGACTTTCAGATGCTCAGCTTGAAAAAGTAAACGCCACCTCAAAGAAGGTCGCTGTGCTCCGCTCTGCGAATATGTCTCTTGGCATCAACACTCTTCTGGAGCTGCTTGAAAAGGCCACAAAGGTTTTTGCGGACGCAGGCTTTGATGTAGAGATCGTAGAGGCACACCACAATCAGAAGCTCGACGCTCCGAGCGGTACGGCCATAGCGCTTGCGGACGCTGTAAATGACGCAGCTGACGGCAGATACACCTATGTGTATGACAGACATGACCGCAGACAGAAGAGAGACGCGAAGGAGATCGGCATTTCATCTATCCGCGGCGGTAACATCGTCGGAGAGCATGAGGTTATTTTTGCTGGAGAGGATGAGGTTATCACCTTCAAGCATCAGGCTACTTCAAAGGCAGTCTTTGGAAAAGGCGCGGTTGAGGCGGCAAAGTTCCTCAAAGGAAAGCCGGCAGGCCTGTATGATATGCGACAGGTCATAGCTGCAAAGTAAAAAAATAAAGCCCCGTTCGGGGGCTTTTTTTTATGCTTTTTTCTGGCTGCATCTTTTCCGGATGAAGGTCTCCTTCAGTACCTCAGGATGGAAGAGGATAAGGATAGGGAACAGTTCGAGTCTTCCGGCAATCATATCAAAGATAAGCACAATCTTTGAAAAATAAGACATACCGGAGAAGTTAGCCGCAGGTCCGACCTGAGCAAGACCAGGTCCGATGTTATTGTAGGTGGCGGCCACAGCTGTGAATGTCGTTACGAGATCCTTGCCCTCGATAGCTATAAGAAGCACAGATATAACAAAGATAGTCAGGTAGGTGATGGTGTAGACATTTATCGAGCGGATGACATCGTGTTCTACACATTCGCCGTCCATTTTTATCTTCTTGACACTTTTAGGATGTATATAGGAGTTGGCCTCCTTCAGGAAGGTCTTGAACGCGATGATGATTCGCGAGACCTTGAAGCCGCCTCCGGTAGAACCTGCGCAGGCTCCGACAAACATCAGAAGCACAAGGATCGCTTTGGAGAATGTCGGCCAGAGGTTGAAATCCACTGTAGAGTAACCGGTAGTCGTGATGATGCATCCCACCTGGAAAAACGCGGCTCTGAGAGCGCTTTCTATTGTGCTGAAGCCTCCCCTGATATTGAAGAATATCAGGATCACAGAGGCTGCGATGATGCAGAAGTAGGTGCGGACCTCCTCCATTTTAAAGCTCTTTTTGAAGTCCTTTGCCAGGAAATAATAATAGAAATTAAAGTTTACTCCGAACATCACGCAGAATATCGCGATTATCCACTGCTGCAGAGCAGTGTAGCTGCCGCAGCTGTCATTTCTCACACCGAAACCTCCTGTACCCGCGGAACCGAAGGTGATGCAGAGAGCATCAAAAACGGGCATTTTTGCAAGAAGGAGAATGATGAACTGGGCTATCGTGATACCTAAGTAGATCTTGTACAGAATGCTTGCGGAGCCTTTGATCTTCGGGACGAGCTTTCCGACCGAAGGTCCCGGGGATTCGGCACGCATAAGGTTGATATTCGAGCCGCCCGACATAGGGATAACAGCAAGAAGAAATACAAGAACTCCCATGCCGCCGATCCAGTGTGTGAAGCTTCTCCAGATCAGTGACGCGTGTGAAAGGGCCTCGACATCTTTTAAAATAGAGGCTCCGGTAGTTGTAAAACCTGAGCTGGTTTCAAACATCGCGTCGATGAAGTTCGGGATCTCTCCGGTAAGCATAAAAGGAATCGCGCCGATGATCGAGATAAGTATCCAGGAGAGGGCAGTGACAACGCAGCCCTCCTTCAGGTAGAACACAGTGTTTTTTGGCTTTTTTCTGCTGACAAAATGCCCTAAGAGATAACTGATTATTCCGACTGCTACGTAGGCGAGCGTTTCCTGCTCGTGATATATGATGCCGGTGACTATAGGGACTGCCATGAGCAGTCCGGTGATAGCAAGTACTTTTCCAAGTATATATTTTATAATAGACTGATTCATATTGATTCTCTACGATTAAGCGAGGATATCGACAATGTCTGAGAAGCCGGTGTGTGTAGTTACTATCATTACCGTATCTCCGACTTCTATCGTATCTTCACCTGTTGGAAAAATAATACGACCGTTTCTGTTTATAAATGAGACCATCAGATGACCGCGAAGCTTCAGATCCTTAAGAGGCGTTCCGGTAGCCTGTGACGGCTTGCCGATGCGGAATTCTATGGCTTCAACCTTGTCGTTGTATAAGTGATAGAGCGTCTCGATGTTTGAATCCATCGAAGCTCTCTTTGCCCTCGCGTAGGCAATGATAGCCTCTGATGTGATGATACGCGGATATACTATACTTCCTAAATCGAGCGTATTTATGACATCAGAAAACGCGAACCGGTTTATCTTTGTGACGACCTTTGCCTCTGAAACCTGCTTGGCATGGAGAGTCAGAAGGATATTCTCCTCGTCGATTCCTGTAAGAGGGACAAATGAATCGACTGTCTCGATTCCCTCCTCCTTTAACAGGTCAGCGTTTGTTCCGTCACCATTGATGATGATGGCGTTTGGAAGAAGCTCTGATAATTCCTCACAGCGGTGAATGCTGCGCTCAATTATTTTGACGGAGATATTCTCGTGGATGAGCTGAGAAGCCAGGTAGTAAGCGGCTTTTCCTCCGCCTATTATCATGCAGTCCCTGACGTTCGATGTAGGAACGCCAAGTGACTTCAGCGCGTTCTTTCCGTTGTGGCGGTATGTGACGAAGGATACCATATCTCCGGCAGAAAAAACATAATTACCGTTTGGAATGATTACCTCTCCATCGTGCAGGACCGTTGTAAAAAGCAGGCCCTTTGCCTCTTTTGCGACATTGTGGACAGCTGCGCCGACGAGCTTTGAATCCTCCTTGACCTTGAACTTTATCATCTGAGCTTCGCCGTGCGCAAAGGAATTGACCTCAAGCGCGCTCGGCAGATAGAGGACTCTGGCGACCTCCATGGCAGCCTCCATCTCAGGATTGATGATCATGGCAAGGCCTAATCTGTCACGCAGATAGTTAAGTTCTGTTGAATATTCAGGATTTCTGACTCTGGCAATCGCCGAGCATTTACCGATTCTGGTGGCAATGGTGCAGCAGAGGAGGTTAAGCTCGTCTGAATCAGTTACAGCAATAAGAAGATCGGTATCATCGATACCGGCCTCCTTCTGAACGCTGTAGCTCGCACCATTTCCGACGATCCCCATAACGTCGTACTGGTTTGTGATATCGTTTATTTTCTGCTCACTCTCATCGATTATCGTGATATCGTTTCCTTCTTTTGAGAGCTGAGCAATAAGAGTGTGGCCCACCTTGCCACACCCTACGATAATTATATGCAGAGGTTTGACGTCAGAAGAGTCAGCCTTTGAAAAAATACCCATAATTCTCCACCTTAAAGAGTACCGAAAATTCTGTCTCCCGCGTCACCAAGACCCGGGCAGATGTAAGCGTCCTTATTCAGCTCCCTGTCGAGATGACCTATGTAGATCTGAACATCAGGATGTTCATTGTGAAGGCGGATGACACCTTCAGGAGCAGCGATTATGCACATGAACTTTATTTTCTTACCGCCGTGCTGCTTTATGAAATTGATGGCAGCAGTAGCTGAACCGCCTGTAGCAAGCATAGGGTCTACTACAACGATTGTACGCTGCTCGATAGGGCTCGGAAGCTTGCAGTAATACTCGTGAGGCTCATGCGTTTCTGGATCTCTGTAAAGTCCGATGTGTCCGACCTTAGCGGTAGGTACAAGCGATAAAACTCCGTCCACCATTCCGAGTCCGGCGCGAAGGATCGGGACTACGGCGAGTTTCTTTCCCGCGATAACCGGTGTCATGCATTTCTCAATCGGTGTCTCGACCTCGATATCCTTCAGAGGAAGGTCTGCGAGAGCCTCGAAGCCTTCGAGCATGGCAATCTCTCCTACGAGCTTTCTGAACTCGTTTGTGCCTGTGGTCTTGTCACGAAGCCTCGAGATCTTGTGCTGGATCAGCGGGTGAGTAAGTATCCTGACATTCTCTAGATTGTTACAGTCTTCCATTTTTTGCTCCTTTTAAAAATAATACGAATCAGATCGTTCGCAATCAGAATTTATTATAGTAAGTAAAAAGGAGTTAGTCAAGACATCAAAAAAACCGCCATTTCTGGCGGTTTGTAAGCCTCAGGCCTGTACGTCTATATGACGGTTCAGCTTCTTGGCGATGGAATTCAGGGATTTCATAAAGTCGGAGTCTTTTCCGAAGGTATCCTCGAACTCGGCCTCATCGATATTATCGAAGGAGGAATCCGACAGTTTTATGTATCCCTTGTCGTCAAACGATATGCCGAGGTTATCGAGATCATCGCCGTATTCCTTGACGAGCTCCTTCATCTGCTTTGCGGCCTTTTTGGCATCACTGTTTGTCTTATAGGAAGAGGATGAATCCAGAGTGTAGTTGTACGAATCAGCGAAGGCTTTCATTTTTTTATAAAAATTAGCCTTTGTGATCGCATTATCGTCCTCATCAGGATCGCCGTAATCCTCGTCGGCTAATACGCTTATGCCCTTCTGCAGTGCCGTCGTATCAGCGTATACCAGCTTTGCCTTCGAGGCATCCGCGCGTGCGGTCTTTCCAGCAAGAGATGAATCGACTGATTTATAGAGGTTTCTCAGGTAGAGATTATTTGTAACTGTGTAATTGCTCATAGTGTAGACTCCTTTATTTATTTATCGGATTATTCTTTGAAAAATAAACTCCCTATGGAAAAAATAAATCAAATAAGGTATTATAGGAAAAAGGTTTTAGAAAAAAGGAGCGTCTAATGGATCAAAAGGAAAAAGTCATCGTGATCGACTTTGGCGGTCAGTACAATCAGCTGGTCGCGCGTCGTGTCAGAGAATGCAATGTCTACTGCGAGATCTATTCTTACAGGACTGACATAGAGCAGATAAAGGCTATGAACCCGAAGGGAATCATTCTTACGGGCGGGCCGAACAGTGTTTACGAAGATGGTGCGGCTACCTGTTCACCGGAACTCTTCAATCTCGGAATCCCGGTGCTCGGACTCTGCTACGGTGCCCAGCTTATGATGTATGTACTTGGAGGAGATGTGCAGCAGGCTCCGGAGAGAGAGTACGGAAAGACTGAGCTTACTCTTGATTCTCCAAAGTCAGAGCTGTTTGATGATGTACCTGAGAAGTCGATTGTCTGGATGAGCCACAACGACTACATCACAAAGACGGCAGCAGGCTTTAAGACTATCGCTCATACGGCGAACTGTCCTTATGCCGCTGTTGAGAATTCCGAAAAGAAACTATTCGGTTTCCAGTTCCATCCGGAGGTGCTTCATTCTGAATACGGCAGCCTGATGCTTAAGAATTTCGTCATTAATGTCTGCGGCTGTTCAGGTGACTGGCGTATGGAGGATTTTGCGGAGAGGACTATCCGGGCGATCCGTGAAAAGGTAGGGGACGGTAAGGCTCTCTGTGCCCTCTCAGGCGGCGTTGATTCATCAGTCGCTGCTGTTCTTATGTCAAAGGCCATCGGAAAGAACCTTACCTGTGTCTTTGTGGACCATGGTCTTCTGAGAAAAGACGAGGGCGATCTCGTATCGAAAGTGTTCGGACCGGAAGGCCCATATGACCTTAATTTTGTCAGGGTTGACGCGTCTGAGAAATTTTTCGGCGATCTGAAGGGCGTTACTGAGCCTGAGCGGAAGAGAAAGATAATAGGTGAAGACTTCATCAGAGTCTTCGAGCAGGAAGCGAAGAAGATCGGAAAAGTAGATTATCTGGTTCAGGGAACCATTTATCCGGATGTAGTGGAATCTGGACTGGGCGGCGAGTCCGCGACCATCAAGTCTCACCACAATGTCGGAGGTCTGCCTGACTATGTGGATTTCAAGGAGATCATCGAGCCGCTCAGAAATCTCTTCAAGGACGAGGTCAGAAAGGTCGGCCTGCATCTGGGAATACCTGAGGAGCTCGTTATGAGGCAGCCATTCCCTGGTCCTGGCCTTGGAATCAGGATCATCGGTGAAGTCACTCCTGACAAGGTAGCGATAGTACAGGACGCCGATGCCATCTTCCGCGAGGAGATGGAAAAAGCCGGTCTCAACAAGACTGCCGGCCAGTACTTCGCGGCACTCACAAACATGCGCTCAGTCGGCGTCATGGGTGACGAGCGCACCTATGACTACGCGATCGCGCTTCGCGCAGTAAACACCGTAGATTTCATGACGGCAGATGTAGTCGAAATCCCTTATGAGGTCTTAAAGACCGTGACAAACCGCATCGTAAATGAGGTAAATCACGTCAACAGGGTACTCTACGATATCACCAGCAAGCCGCCTGGAACGATTGAATTCGAATAATACACATAAATGCCGCAAGCCTCTATCTGTAAGGGTTTGCGGCAT
>JBJELA010000201.1:0-2147 GCA_051878915.1 Candidatus Weimeria sp. | reverse complement strand
CTTCCTGATAAACGCTGCTGCAGGCTCGATCCCGCCGTCTAAGTACATGGCGCCTATGACTGCCTCAAAGGCATCAGATGTCACGGATTTTCTCTTTCTGCCGCCTGTCGCGTCCTCTCCGCGTCCGAGCATGATAAAATCTCCAAGGTTTATCTCCTTGGCGCAGAAAGCGAGTGTCGGCTCACAGACTAAAGACGCGCGGAGCTTTGACAGGTCACCCTCGTGCATCTTCGGATAATTTTTAAATAAAAAGTCACTGGATACCACTTCAAGGACAGCGTCACCTAAAAATTCCAGACGCTCATTATCGGAAAAAGGCTTCAGATTCTTCTCGTTGGCGTATGAGCTGTGTGTCAGCGCATGTGCAAGAAGCTTCTCATCCTTAAACTGATATCCAATGTCATTCATCAGCTGTTTTAAGTCGTTATTCAATTTATTCCTCCGTGTCAATACGGCAAACTGCCGTCCCAAGCGCCCTTTTCGGGTTCTTCGGACGGCTTAAGTCTTTATTTTACCTGATTATTTATCATGTCGAGAGCGTCCTGGACTGTCTGGATCTTTTCAGCGTCCTCCTCGTTTATCTCGATATCGAGTTCTTCCTCGACTCCCATGATGATCTGATATACGTCGAGCGAATCTGCTCCAAGGTCATCGATAAACTTTGAATCAGGTGTGACCTCATCAGGATTTACAGAAAGAACGTCAACGATGATGTCTCTTAGTTTCTCAAATTCCATTTGAATTGTCCTCCGTATTCATTTCTGCTGCAATTTTTCCATTGATATCTTCTTTTGAAAATACCATGCACTGAAGTATGGCATTTTTTATCTCTACCGCGGTGCTGCTGCCATGGGCCTTGACTACAAGTCCCTTGAGTCCTAAAAGCGGCGCTCCGCCGTATTTCGACGCGTCAAAGGCCTTCATATGCTCCTTTATGGACGGCAGTGCCATAGCTGCTCCGAGCTTCGAGCGAAGGTTCTCCGTAAGGCTCTCCTTTAAGACCTTCATCAGCATTTTTGCTGTGCCCTCGTACATCTTCAGGGCGATGTTTCCGGCAAACGCTTCTGTAACCACTACGTCCGCAACTCCGAACGGAAGGTCTCTCGCCTCAACAGGTCCGATGAAGTTTATGTCCTTACACTCCTTAAGGAGCGGAAGTGTCTCCTTTACGAGGGCATTGCCCTTCTCTTCCTCGGTTCCTATGCTTAAAAGTCCGACTGTAGGATTCTTTTTCTTAAGGACATTCTCCATGTAGATGGAGCCCATCTTCGCGAACGAAACGAGGTGCTCCGGTCTCGCATCGACATTTGCTCCACAGTCGATAAGAAGAGTCACTCCATTCATGGTAGGCATGACAGGCGCAAGCGGCGCGCGCTTGACTCCCTTCTGCTTTCCTACGATCAGCTGTCCTCCGACGAGGATGGCTCCTGTAGAGCCGGCCGAAACGAAAGCATCCGCCTCTCCGTTTTTTACAAGAGTGAGGCCCCTGACGATCGAAGAATCCTTCTTCGTCCTGATGGCCTTTACAGGCGGCTCAGCCATCTCGATAGCCTCAGTCGCGTTGCAGTAGCTGACGCGTTCAGCCGGCATATCAGGGAAGCTCTCTGCCTTCTGTTTTATCTCATCCTCCGGTCCTGCAAAAATGATATGAAGGTTTTCCTTTTTTCTGAGAGCCTCGTAAGCTCCCTTTATAATCTCATCCGGCGCGTTGTCTCCGCCGCAGGCGTCCAGGACGATCTTTACCTCTTTATCCATCACTTACCTCCAAATAGCAATATACTACAAGGTATTTGCTCTTGCAAGCCTTAAATGACTCTCATTCTTACGATTTCCCTGCAGAACTCGTAATTGGTCTTCGTGCGGGATATCAGATTAAGGACTGTCTCTGTGGCTTCCTCGCTCTTCATTCCGCTTAAGCCTTTTCTTATGATATTCATAGCTACTATCTCTTCTCTCGAAAGCAGCATGTCGTCTCTTCTCGTGGATGACCTCGCCAGGTCGATAGCCGGGAAGACTCTTCTCTCGGAAAGGCTTCTGTCGAGGACAAGCTCCATATTACCGGTACCCTTGAATTCCTCGAAAACGACATCATCCATTCTCGAACCGGTCTCAACAAGCGCTGTCGCAAGGATAGTAAGTGAACCGCC
>JBJELA010000200.1:0-10373 GCA_051878915.1 Candidatus Weimeria sp. | reverse complement strand
TACCGTGATATGAAGCCTCTTGTCTTCCATCGCAGAATAGAGCATCTCCTCAGCTTTCTTATCCATGCGGTGTATCTCGTCGATAAAGAGGATATCCTTGTCCTTAAGCGTCATAAGGACTGAAGCGATATCCCCCGGCTTTTCTAAGGTAGGTCCTGTCACTTCCGTAAGATGACATCCGTATTCCTTTGCAGCGATGCGCGCCATGGTGGTCTTCCCGAGCCCCGGCGGGCCGTAGAGCAGGATATGCGGTATCGCAGAGCCTCTCATCTTTGCGGCCTTTACAGCCGTCATCACCTGTTCCTTTACCTTTTTCTGCCCTATGTAATGGCTGAAGTCATCAGGGCGAACAGACGGTCTTTCCTCTTCCTTTATCTTCTTCCTTACAGCGTCAGCCGTAATGGTCTGTCTTTCCTTTTCTTCAGGAGTCGTGGATATATGTCTCATGCCTGATCCTTCCTTTTATGCATACCGTAGGAGTTGAGCTTCCAGAATACCGAACTCTTTGGTCTTTTAAGCTCCTCGGCTATCTCTTTTGCCGAAAGGCTTGAGGCGTTTTCGATAAGAAATTCCGTTTCTTTATCATTCCAGTATGAGTTCTTGCCGGTCGTCCTCTTAAGCCCCAACTCCTTTGCCTTCTGCCTTACTGCGGCGGTCGAGTGCGCCGTAAGTCCCGTGCAGACCTCTCCGCCCATGCTTCCCCAGTTGTCCTTTAAAAAAGCGATCTCCTTATCTGACCACTTTACCTGCGACCTCTTTCTTCCCATAAACTGTTCTCCTTCTAAAACTTCAAAAACAAATCCTGAAACTTATCTTAATGAACGCCCGCCGCCTGTCTTATCCTTTCGGCAAGCATTGTATTCCTTTCCTTATCCTCAGTCTTTTTTACAGCGATATCGAACGCTGACAGCTGCCTTCCGTACTTCCACTGCTCTTCTCCGTAGAACCTGAACTCCTTCTTTGCCCTTGTCTCGCCCGTATAGAAAAGCGAGCGTTTAAGGAGCATGTAGTCGCCGAAGGTATAAGCCATCATGACGCACGGAGCTTCTGAACCCTGACATTTATGCACTGTAGTGGCATAGGCAAGGGTAAGGGTCGTGGCTGAGTCTTTTAAGTACCCTGCCTGTGAGCCGTCATCAAATACCACTACAAATGCAGGCTCACCGTCTATCGTCCTTATGTCGGCTATCGTTCCCTTCTCGCCGTTGAATACTCCTTTTGTAAGGCCCTCGTCAGGACGCCATATAGGAAAACCGTTGTTGTTCTTTATCTGCATTACCCTGTCTCCCACCCTGAAGACTTCAGAACCCGCCTTTGCTTCCTTGTGTCCCTTTGTATATATCTCCTGTAAGATGTGGTTTAAGACCTTGACTGAGACAGGACCTCTCTCACGCATCGCAACGCATAAGAGCACATCCTTTATCCCATACTCGTTTACCTTCCTTATGTAGTCGTTTACGAGCACCTGCTGTATGTTTCTTATATCCGTAGGGATATATACGAAATGGCTGTCATAGGTATAGGATGCTATC
This sequence comes from Candidatus Weimeria sp., assembly GCA_051878915.1. Lineage (GTDB taxonomy): Bacteria > Bacillota > Clostridia > Lachnospirales > Lachnospiraceae > Weimeria. Next base: position 8,841 of record JBJELA010000200.1, on the reverse strand, counting down.
TCACGCCCCCTGTTGATAAGGGCTGCGTTTTCTGCGATAGAGCCTGCATTTCTGTGTCCCTTTACAAGGACTGAGGTAGGTATCTCACCTGAGGCGATAAAGTCTTTTAAGACTTTTCCAGGTCCTACTGAAGCTATCTGATCGACATCTCCTACGAAGATGATCTGCGATAGGGCCGCAAAAGTGATAAGGTCTGTCATAAGGCGTATGTCTATCATGGAAGACTCGTCCACTATGATAAGTTTTCCCTTAGGGCTTTCCCTCAGCCTTTTTCCCTGATCGTAGTCATATATACCTCTGTGGATGGTCGACGCCACAAATCCGGTCTGCTCATGGATACGCTGTGCCGCCCTGCCTGTCGGAGCGAACATCAGTATGGCACCTTTGTCATTTTCCCCGCTCTTTAAGAAAGCATCGACTATCACCTGAATGATGGTCGTCTTTCCTCTTCCCGGACCGCCTGTGATGACTGAAACACGCTTCTTAAGGGAAGTCTGCACGGCTGCCTTCTGCTCGTCTGTGATGGTAAATGTGTCTTCAATGCCCTTTGCCTTAAGCTCGGCAGTCTTCTGTCTTTCGATATCCTTTATGGATTTTTCTATTCTGTCTGCCGTTACCCTTCTTACAGGATGTCTGTCAAGCATTTTGGCTATCGTTCCTGCTATCTTTATCTCTTTTTCATACATTGAGGCGGTAAAAACCCTTCCGTCATCGTTTATAAGAGTGCCTTCAAATACTGCCTTCGCAAAAGCCTCGTCAAAGCCTTCGCCGATAAGCTTTCTCTCCTGCGCCGCCTCATCTATCGTATCAAGGGTCTCTGACGTAGGCTTATGAGCCTTGATGAATTTCTCCCTTCCCCCGTCGTACCAGCTGCTGAGGGCATTTTCCGTTATCTCCTTTGTAATGCCTGTCTGTGCGGTCTGCGGTGTCGGGATAAGGACTTTTATCAGACGCTCTTTAAGGTCTGTCTTGTAAAGGAAACAGTCACCGTCGCTTTCCGCAGCCTGATCTGTCACGAACTTAAGCCCCGCCTCGATACGGTATATGGAATTCTTTTTTATCCCCACGCCTTCAGCTATGGAATCAGCCTTCTGGAAACCGAAGCCTTTGATGTCATCTATAAGCCTGTACGGGTTTTTCTTAAGGACGGATACAGCCCTTCTGCCGTACTGCTCTATGATCTTGTCAGCCTGGTTTCTTGTGATGCTCCCCTGAGTAAACTCAAGGAGAGGGATGTATCTCTTTGTCTCCGCCACCGAGTCCATGATCTGAGAGGCTTTTCTTTCCGATATGCCTTTGGCAAGGGATAATTTCTTTATCGCTTTATCAGGTTCTGATAAAAGGATATCCTTCATGTCAGAACCGAATGTACGGAGAAGCATATTTGCAGTCTTTTCCCTGCATCCGGTCACATATCCGTCGGATAAGTATCTCCTTATGCCGGCAAGGTTGTCCTTTGTGCTGCTTAAGACTGACGTGATGGTAAACTGCCTGCCGTACTTTGTGAGCTCGTCCCTTCCCTCGATGGTCACGCTCATGCCTATCGCAGCCCCCGGTATCACGCCGACGGCCTTATATGTTTTTGCATACACGTCTTCTATGCCGTATATGCCCCAGTCGTTATCCTTCTGTACAAATATCTTGTCTATCATTCCTGATATCATAGCCTGTCTCCCTTGTAAAAATATCCTTCTACCTATATATTGGTAGATTTAAATTAAAAGAACTCTGAGGAATAAGAAAATGTTCCTTATCCTTCAGCAAATGCTTTTTCCATCTCACGCTTGAGCCCTGTCCTTCTCTCAAGAGCCCTTCTGCTCCTTATACAGTCTTCAAGTGCGTCACGCTCTGATACGATTATCACCTGTCTTTTCGCCCTCGTTATCTCGACATAGAGTATCTTTTTGAGGTTCATGTACGCAGGTTCTTTTGTTATGCCTATCACCGCTATATCGCACTCCGAACCCTGTGCCTTATGCGCGGTTATGGCAAAGGCAGGCTCTATATCGCTAAGCTCCGAAGATGTGAGCATATGCTCTCCGTCCTCGTTTTCAATATATACGCTGCAGCCTCTTGCCGTCCGCTCAAAGCCTGTTATCACGCCTTCCTGTCCGTTGTAATAGCTCTTGGCGTAGTTGTTCTTTACAAAGACTATCCTCTCTCCTATCGAGTAATCGAAGGGTCCGTAGGAAAATGCGATATCCTTCCTCTCAGACTTCTTTATGCGGCAGTTGAGGGCCGTCGTGGAGCAGACGAACTTCTTCTTCCTTACTGATGAGAAGATGCGGAGATCGTGAGGATTTCCCGACGCCTTGAACCTGTCATACAGTTTGCATACCGCATCAGCTACCTGATAGTCATGCTGTTTTCTTATGATGCAGAAGTCCTTGTTGTCAAAGACAAGATCTGTATTCCCATTTATGACTTTTCTCGCATTATCGACGATAAGGCTTCCGTGTTCCTGTCTGAATACCGTAGTAAGGAAGAAGCTTTTTATGTATCCTGATGTAAGAAGGTCTCCCATCACGTCCCCTGCCCCAACGGAAGGAAGCTGGTCCTTATCCCCTAAGAATAAGACAGTCGAGCCGTTCTTTATCGTGGATAAAAGCACCGCCGCAATCTCCTCGTCAAGCATTGAAGTCTCATCGCATACAACAAGGGAAGCGTCGAGCATATCCCTCTTGAAATCAAGGATGTCCTTCTCAAACGGTCTGATGTTTAAGAGCCTGTGTATAGTCGAGGCTGCCCTTCCCGTGGATTCTGACATCCTTCTTGCGGCGGCTCCCGTAGGCGAACATAGTATTATCTTTCCGTCGGGGTTATCCCTGTGGTATTTATAGAGGAGACCTTTAAGGAGAGTCGTCTTTCCTGTCCCAGGTCCTCCCGTTATGATGTATACGCCAGACCTTCTTATATCAAGAAGGACTTTCCTCTGGTCAGGGCTGTAGGATACGCCTAAGGCTTTTTCCACTTCTGATACGGAAGTCACTGTCCCTTCTTTGTTTATCTCCTCGCTTGAGTTCATAAGGCGCTTTATATTAGACGCTATCCTTGTCTCGCAGAGCCTGTCACGGGATAAGGAGATAAAGACATCATCGTCATGAAAATCAAGCGCGTAATCATCTTTTAACAGCTCCTGTCCCACAAAAAAGAGGTCTGACTTCATCCCTTCCCCGGCATTATCTTCTATCTTTCTTATGCGTCTTATAAGAGAGTCAAAGTCCGTTACCGTATCCCCGCTGTCATGCACTTCCATCATCGCGGCAAGCGTTATGCAGTGGATACGTCTGGAGTCGTATTCAGGAATACCCGCAGCCTTTGCAAGATGTTCGCTTACCGCATAACGCCCCTTGCCGAAGAGGGTGAAGATATACGGGTTCTTCTTTACCTCGTTTAAGGTCTGTTCCCCGAATCTGTCGTAGAGTCTCATTATCGACTTTACGTCGGCTCCCGCTCCCGTAAGGGTGCGGTACATCTCTTCCTCGTAGACATATTCCTTTAATTCGGCTGCAAGGGTATCAAGTGCTTCCTGTTTTATCCCAGCCACTGTGACCTTATCGCAGTGCCTTATATAGGAGAAGATATCAACGCCCGTTTCTTTTACTATCTTTTCAGCCGTCTCTTTTCCTATGCCGTTAAAGTCCTGAAGGAAAAGCTGCGTTGCATTGAAGTCATCTGAAAAAAGCACGGTATCCTCTGCCCTGAAGTAGCTCTTCCCTTCTTTTGGCGTAACTACGGAACACTCGCACTTTACAGGCGTCCCGTCAGGATAGTCAGGGATAAAACCGCAGACTGGTACGGAAACGCCGTCATGGCATAAGTCAAATGACGCATACCCTGTCGTAAGGTCTTTTACCTTTAAATTTTTAATGACGCCTTTTATCTGCATAAGGTCAGTCTCCCTTCTTAGCCTTTCAATTATGTTTTGGTAGATTTAAAAACTCAGATTTCTGAGGGATAAAAAAGAGCCCAGCCGGAGCCAGACTCAGTGAGTCCATTTATGTTTTGGTATATACTTCTGATCTTTACGTTGCAAAAAATATCATCTTCATGTTGCGGATATTTTCATCCAGCGCTATAATTAGTTTATAAGAAAGCGGTGTTAGTCTCACACCAGCATACCTTCGTTGGTATGATAACAACAGGGCAGGAAATACCAGAGTTCATGCCCCCTCTGGACAATAAAAAGGGATTGAGAAAAGTAAAGCGGTCGGGGAAGTTCCCCGGCCGTTTTTTTGTGCCCGTTTCTTTTATCCCATCTTTTTATGCAGCAGCGCCATGTCGAACGCATATAAAACGATAGGTACTGCTCCCAATACGAACCCGACATATTCAGGCGGAAACGGATACACTATGTATATCGCAAGGCTTACGATTGTAAAAGCCGATGCCCTGACAAGCGCCTTCTTTGTCTCTTTTCCATCAAGCCTTCCTATGCTGTAAAGCGTTCCTATAGTCGATGCCTCAAGCAGTATCCACCAGATGATAAGGTAGATATCCGCCGTGATATATCTTATATGCCTTATCATGGCAGGCAGTATGAATGTCGCAAGGACGCAGGCTGCGGCAAGCGGAAGGATAGGAACTTTTCTTCTGGTTTTATCCCTCAAAAGTCCTGTCGAGCCGAAGATAAGAAAACCAGCTCCGACTAAAGCCGTGCCAAGGACTGCTATAAACATGATAGTCCAGATGTATGCTGCTACAATGTCTTTCCCTGTATCAGAAAACGGCGACGCAGGGAAATAGTTTATAAACCACCAGAACATATATATGATACAGGCTGTGATAAAAGCCGTGTATCCATGTTTTATAAGCCTTATCCCTTTTGTGTTGCAGTCTTCTTTGTTATCCAACAAAAACACCTTCTTCTGAAAATTATCCTTTCATTTATGTTTTGGCAGAAATCCCTTTTATGATTTCCAAGGGATAAAAATCTGTACCAAAAAAACTCCGGCATGAACCGGAGTCTTTATGTTTACTTGATATTTTTTACCTCGCTTCCGCCCCACTCAACGACTGTAAAGCCTTTTCTTGCGGTCTTTGTAAGCTTCTGCTCAGGGATATCTACTGCTTTATCCGTCCTGTGCCATGCCATGAATACGCGGAGCACTGTATCAGGGCAAGGCTTTACATTAAGCTCTGCGTTGTCGGTATAGGCTTTTGTCTGGAACGAGATCACATTGTACTTATTATCCTGCATCTTAGGAAGCCAGTAGACGATGAATTCGTTGGCTTCTTTTCTTGTAAGTCCCAACTCATCGAGTACCTTGTCAAGGAACTCCGCCGTATCAGAACCCTTTACGCAGAAGCCCTTACTGAAGTCGAAGTTACCGTTGTTCTTTCCTTCCCAGTACAGATAGTTATAGGTCTTACCGTCCTTTGTTATCGTACCGTCAGAGTCTGCGGTCACATTCCATGTAGCCGTGGTCTTAGTACTCTTGGTATCAGGATAGATACAGGTAAGACCGCCTTTGTTTTTGAGGGATACCGTGACATTTTCCTTTTTCTCCGGATAGAGATATATGACAGGCTTATCATCAGATATCTCGATGCTGTTGTCCACCCGAAGAATAATGACATCCCTTAAATCGAAGTCCCATGTATCTTCCGTACCGTCAGCCCATGTGACATAGAAAATATCATTAATACCGGAATCCTCATACTGTTTATCGCCGTAATCTATCACAATACCCGGTTTCATAAGCTTTCCGGCATAATTTTTAAGGGTATCATCAGCTGCATCAGCGGACTTTAAGAGAGACTTTCCTCTGTTACTGTCGCTGTCATACATTTCGCCTTTGTTCTTTAACTTCTTAATTTCTTTAAGCGTATCGCTGTAATTTTTATCGAACAGTTCATCGAATTTCCTTTTATACTCAGCCTTATTTTTCTTAAGGACGGTCTTATCCGCCTTCTTTAGGACTGTAGATGCACAAAGCTTATTATCTGTCGTTACAGCATAAAACGTTCTTCCGCCGAGCGACCCCTTGCCGAATCTTACTTTTGAAGCCTTGTATACATACTCATCGCTTCTCAGCCCATTTGAAGAACTTTTCACTGTATCAGGCAGTTTGTTTCCCACGCTTTTAACGGTCCCGATGTATCTAAGGGTCCCGACTCTGGCGTAGTTGTCGCCGAGATAATAGTCATCAGACCGGGTTGTTGTCACAACCTTTTCCCCTGCTGATGAATTTGATATATATTCCTCAAACGAGGTTATATTCTTATCCCTCAGAAGGATATAAGACTTTTTCTTTACTCCTGTTACAAAGTAAAAATCTGTTGTTTTCTGCTTCTTATCAAGCGTTTTCTCCTTTGCGCAGAGAAGCTTTGGAGCTGAGAATAGCGAGGCTTTATTTACATCTATTGCCTTCGCATTTCCACCTTCTCCAACAAACGCGCATGACGCCGTAAGTACCGCCATAAGCGATGATAAGATCACGGCAGACAGTCTCTTTATTTTTTCTCTTTGCATATACTTAAAACTCCTTGTTATCTTTTTCTTTATCATCCTTTGATGCGGCTCTTGTCTCTGAATGACTGCTTTTTGCCTCTTTATTAAGCTCCTTCTGAGCCTTCTGTATATCTCCTAATAGTGTTCTCTTAGGTGCTGATACAGAATGACCATGTTCCAGACCCTTATCTCTGCGGAGTCCTGTCATGTCTATCGTCTCTTCAAGGGCCTTCTTAAATCCTTTACGGTCAGGTTCCTGTCCGGCTTCAAGGTCTCCGATGAACTGGCTTCCCATGTAGTGCAGACCGTCATCTTTTGTGACTACCGCGCCGGATGCGATAAACTCGCCCGGATGTTTATCCATATACCCTTTGATGGCTTCCTGCACTTTATTTCCGACTGCCACCGGGTCTTTTCCCTTAAGCGGGATATCGAACTGATATGCACCTGCTTCTTTTACGTTCTTTCCGCCGTCAGCACTGTAAATAGTGTCTCCGTCGCCATAGTTTATAGTTACCGTAGACTGCTTTAATGCGTCCTGCATCTCCCTTACAGCTTCAAATGCCCTGTCCTTCGGGATGCTGTCGATATCGACCTGTACGCATACCTCTCCGCCGTTCGGACATCCGAACTGCTTCGGATATTCAGTAAGCGCAGGCTTTAACTCCACATGATGTCCTACAGCCTTGTCTACTATCGGCTGGGCTGTTTTTATAGCCTCTTCAGGAGTCGGGTTCTTTACATTGTATCCCTATACAACTCCGAGCGTGATGGATGCAGAAGTCTCTTTATCTCCAAGCTCAAGAGCTTTTTCCCTTTCTATAACAAGTTTCTCAACTTTTTCCTGTACTTCCTTAAACTCTTCTGCGGTCATTACCCTGCCCCTCGGACTCCCTGCGATAAGCGGGTGTCCGCCGGCTCCCGGTCCCCACATTTCCTGTGCGATCTTTTCTGCTGAAAGGCCGAGGCTGTCATCAGGAAAGCTTATCGAGATACTGTTGAACCTCTGGTTAAAGCTTACTATGGCAGGGATGACTTTTTTCTGGTTCGGACTGTAATAGGCGGCGCTGCATGACGGACCGTTTGTGGAGAATACCCTCATGTGTTCGTTTTCAGAAACAAGGCAGCTTTCAATGGCAGTTGAGATGTCTTTAGCCCATTTCCTGCCCTCTTCTATAACAGCGGTCTTTTCAGGTGAGTCCTTTCCAAGGATGAGGCTGAGGGCTTTTCCCCTCTCGTGTACCAGCTCTGTTATATCTTCTATTTTGGATAGATCGACACGCCCTTCTTCTTTCTCCATCTTCTTGTTCATATAGTTGTAGGCGTTCAGCTTGTCTTTCTGCTCTTCCGGGACTTCCTCTAAGTGCTGCGGGCCGTTCTTGTCGATAAACTCTGCGGCCTTCCAGAATTCCTTATCCGCCGGCTGTTTTCCCTCAAGAGCCAGCACGCCGCCTATCATATCGAGGTCGATGTGCGATACGAGTATGGTTGCATCATCAGACAGCGTATGCTTCTGAACCCTCTATGATCTCGTTTCCGTACTCCTTTAGGCTGTCCGTGTTCCTTTACGAAATCAAGTGCCTGTTCATAAGAATTTGCAAGATAGATTTTTGCCATCTGTTTTCTCCTTTTCCTTAAAACTCTTTTGCTTCAATATCTTTTGATGTATTGCTCTTCTCTGAATGGTTGCTGTGTGCTTCTTCATCAAGCTCTTTCTGAGCTTTTTTAATATCTCCTAGAAGCGTTCTCTTAGGCGTATCTGTTCTTTGCAGTGCTTTTTCCTCAGCTCTTTTTCTGATATGGGAAAGCTCTTTATCAGGGATGTACTTTACGCTCTTTACACCTAATGCCTTTGCCTCTGCAACGGTGATCTCCTGATCGGCTTTAAGCTTCTTTCCGTTAAGCCTGGCACCCTCAAGCTCATAAGCCGGCTCCATAGGACCCGGGAAGAACGTTATCAGATAAGCCGGCTCGCCCGCCTTTCTGATAGTCCCGTATATGAACTGCGTCTCATTGACAGGTTCTTTCGGGACATCCCCCGCAACAACACTTAAGCTGCCTGCACGGGTTTCTGCGGTATAAAGCTTTGTATCTTCAGGAAGTCTGTCTATATCTATCACGCCGGAATTACCCGGAATGTCGCAGACAAATGAGCGGCAGCCTGGTCTTACAAGCCCCTTTTTCTGATACTCTTCTGTTGTTTCCTTGAAAGCACCTGACTTTATCTTATCCGCGATTTTTTCAAGTGCTTCTTCTTCAGACAGCTGTCCTAAGTCAGAGCCTGCGTTATCAGGTCCTGCAAGGTGCTGGTCTATCGTCTTCTTTAAGTATATGGTCTTATCCCCGGGATTTTTTTCGCTGACGGCAAACATACCCTCAGCAAGCGG
>JBJELA010000199.1:0-2150 GCA_051878915.1 Candidatus Weimeria sp. | reverse complement strand
CAAGTGAAGCAAGATCCTTAGAGAAAGCCTCACCGTTCTTTGTCTCCTCAGGACGGAATCTGGTATTCTCGAGAAGGATAACATCTCCATCCTTCATAGCTGCTACAGCAGCCTTAGCGTTAGGACCAACAACCTCAGGATCAGCAGCGAACTTAACTTCCTGTCCTAAGAGCTCTGAAAGTCTCTTGGCTACAGGAGCAAGAGTCTTGGTCTTCTTATCCTCTTCTGTCTTTACTTTACCAAGGTGTGAGCAGAGGATAACCTTTCCTCCGTCAGCAATAAGTTTCTTAATAGTAGGAAGGGCAGCTACGAGTCTGTTCTCATCTGTAATCTCACCATTCTTTAAAGGTACATTGAAATCGCAGCGGCAGAGAACTCTCTTTCCCTTAACATTGATATCATCAACTGATTTTTTATTAAGTCCCATTTTAAAATCCTTTCATCAAAAGAAAACGAGCCCGGTCCTTCAGACCGGACCCTTTAAAGTCCTGATTAGATACGAGACTTCATTATTTGATCAGTGAACCAAAATACTTGATTGTGCGGCACATCTGAGTTGTGTAAGAATTCTCGTTATCATACCATGAAACTACCTGAACTAATGTGTCATCACCCATTGGGAGAACCTTAGTCTGTGTAGCATCGAAGATAGAACCAGCTGTGCTGTTGATGATATCTGATGAAACGATCTCATCCTCGTTGTACTCGAATGACTCTGTCTCTTCCTTCTTCATCTGAGCATTGATCTGGTCAACTGTAACCTTACCAGTAACAACTGCATCAAGGATTGTTGTAGAACCTGTAGCGGTCGGAACACGCTGAGCAGCTCCGTTAAGCTTTCCATCAAGCTCTGGAAGAACAAGGCCGATAGCCTTTGCAGCTCCTGAAGAAGCTGGAGTGATGTTCATAGCAGCTGCTCTTGAACGACGAAGGTTACCCTTTCTCTGTGGTCCATCAAGGATCATCTGGTCACCAGTGTAAGCATGAACTGTTGTCATGAAACCGCTCTTGATAGGAGCAAGGTCATTTAATCCCTTTGCCATAGGTGCAAGGCAGTTAGTTGTGCATGATGCAGCAGAAATGATCTGGTCATCAGCAGTAAGTGTCTTGTGGTTAACGTTGTAAACGATAGTCTTGAGGTCGTTTCCAGCTGGTGCTGAGATAACTACATGCTTAGCTCCGGCGTTGATGTGAGCCATTGACTTCTCTTTTGATGTATAGAAACCTGTGCACTCAAGAACAACATCGATGTCAAGCTTCTTCCAAGGAAGGTTAGCTGCGTCCTTCTCCTTGTAGATCTCAATCTCCTTACCGTTTACGATGATTGAATGATCTGTGCTCTCAACCTTTCCGTTGTATCTTCCATGAGTTGTATCATACTTAAGAAGATAAGCGAGCATCTCAGGGCTGGTTAAATCGTTGATAGCTACAACATCATAACCCTCTGCCTGGAACATCTGACGGAATGCAAGACGACCGATACGTCCAAATCCATTAATTGCTACTCTAACTGCCATTTGTTAATTCCTCCTACGAAAAATTATTTTGTTTTGTCAGTGGAACAATTTCCATAAACATTTTATATCATAACGGTTTTCATTTGATTTTGCAACCCTTGATTTTAAGTTTGATAAAGATTTAACGCAATTTTAATTGAATAAGCTTCCATTTTGTCTTATCTATCTGTTTTCCTGGTTGTCTGAAGGGGTGAAACAGCGTATCATATCATATGTTTTACCGGCTTTCTCTTCACATAGACATTTATATACCTAAATCCAATATCCTTAAGCCCTGCCGCTGTCTCAGAGAAATGGTCACCGACAGTCTCCGGTGAATGCGCGTCAGCGCCGAGTGTGATATCACGCCCGCCTAAATCATAGTAGAACCTTAAGATCTCATATGACGGATTCGGCTCACTCATCCCGTACCTGAAGGCTCCGGTATTTACCTCAAGAGATTTGCCGTGCATTATCAGATGGTGAAGTATCGCCCCGATCTGATCCTGATAATCGGAAAAGACCATAGGCTCATTGAAGTATTTAAGTCCGTAACGAACCACATAATCGAGGTGTCCTAAGGTATCATACTCGTCGAATGCACGGATATTCTCAAGCACCTGGTCAAAATACCTGCGGTAGGCACAAGCCGCG
>JBJELA010000198.1:0-10428 GCA_051878915.1 Candidatus Weimeria sp. | reverse complement strand
CGTGTTTCATAACCACTTTGATGCCTTTCGAAGAAAGGCACATGTATAAATATGAACAGAGAAAGGAAAAAACTATGAACAAGAAATGGATGAGAGCCTTTTACACCCCGAATCTTCCGCTTGGAAAAGACGGCAGCCGCGTAACAGGTAGCAGCGGGCATATCGCTCTTTCGAAGGAGGCTGCAAAGGCAGGAATGGTGCTTCTGAAAAATGAAGGGCAGAAGCTGCCGCTTAGGGGATATCACAGGATAGCCCTGTTCGGCAAGGCATCGATAGACTACGTCAAGGGCGGCGGCGGAAGCGGAGATGTAAACTGTGCCTACACAAAGAACCTGTACGATGGCTTTAAGGAAGAGGACAACATCAGAGTCTATGAGCCTCTTGCCGAATTCTACAAGAGCTATGTTCACGAGATGATCTTCGAGGAGGATCTGGAGCCAGGCATGATGCCTGAGGCAAAGATTCCGAAGGAGCTTCTCCGTGGAGCGGCAGCTTCCTGTGATACGGCATTTTTTGTGATCAGCCGTTTTTCAGGTGAAGGCTGGGACAGAAGCCCGGTCGAGGGACCTGTAGATCCGGGACTTGAATTTCTGCACAGCGGGCCGAAGAAAAAGAAGAAAAAGGGAGAGCGTACTTCATACTGGGAGAAGAACATGCTGGAGCTTTCCGCAAAAATTTTCCAGGATATGGATTTTTACCTGACGAAAAAAGAAAAGAAGGCTCTCTCCGATGTGGAAAAATACTTCGACGATGTGGTCGTGGTTTTAAATATCGGCGGAATGATGGATCTGTCCTGGGTAAAGAATGACAAAAATATAAAGGCAGCCCTTCTGATGTGGCAGCCTGGTATGGAGGGCGGCCCCGCAGCCGCTGATATCCTTGTCGGAAAGGACACTCCGTCAGGAAAGCTTCCGGATACCTTTGCTGAAGACCTTAAGGACTATCCTTCGGCAGATACATTTTTCGCGAGCATGGACCATGTGGATTACTACGAGGACATCTACGTGGGATACAGATGGTTTGAGACCATGAAGAAAGCTGCAGACAAGGTGGTCTATCCGTTCGGATACGGACTCTCCTATACGACATTCAGGACTCAGGTCGTAAGCGCCGATGAAAAAGTAAACTGCAATGTGAAGAACAGGAAGTGTTTCGGCCATATCACCTTTACCGTAAGAGTCACGAATACCGGAGAATTCCCGGGAAAGGAAGTTACAGGCATCTATGTGGCAAAGCCTGATGATCCTGTAAACGGACTCGGCAATCCGGCCAGAGAGCTTGCTGCCTTTAAGAAGACGAAGCTCCTTGCTCCGGGTGAGTCGCAGGACCTCCTGATAAAGATCAGGATTCGTGACCTGGCTTCCTACGATGATACCGGCAGGATACAGAAGAGCGCCTGGGTGCTTCAGAAGGGCACGTACAGATTTTTCCTCGGAATAAATTCCATGACTGCGGAGGAGATTGAATTTACGCATGAGGAGAAAAAAAACCGCGTCACGGAACAGCTCGAGGAGTGCCTTACGCCAGACAGGCTGAAGTACAGGCTGCTCTCTGACGGATCAAAGGAGGCCCTTCCTTCATATATCGGAGATGAAGCGCTTAAGAAAGCCGATTCCGCGAAGAAGCCTTTCGCGGCGTATGATGAGAATGTGTTAGAGCCAATAGAGAAGGGATACCAGGAAGGAGTCGTTTCTGAGGAGAGATGCGTGCCGATCCACCGTACCTGGGACAACATGACGCAGGGCGTTCATGAGTTCCACGAGGTTTACGAGGGAAAGATCTCTCTCGATGACTTTATGGATCAGCTTTCAGACGAGGATCTGGCTTATCTTCTCGGAGGACAGAGAAATACAGGAGTTGCAAATACCTATGGCATCGGAAACAACGCTAAATACTGGATCCCGAATGTGATGACGAGTGACGGCCCTGCAGGAGTCCGCATCAATGAGGAGTGCGGGATAAAGACCACTGATTTTCCATGCTCAGTGCTCCTTGCAGCTTCATTTGATACGGATATAGTGGAGAGGGTAGGCGCAGCAGGCGGAGCTGAGCTGAAGGAAAACAACATGTACATGTGGCTTACTCCGGCTATCTGCATACACAGGTCACCTTACTGCGGCAGGAATTTCGAGTACTATTCGGAGGATCCTCTGCTTACAGGAAAAATAGCCGCTGCCATGGTAAAGGGAATACAGAGCAACGGAGTGTCCGCCTCGGTTAAGCATTTTGCGGCGAATAACAAGGAGACTAACAGAAAGGACTGTGACTCGAGGGTTTCAGAGCGAGCCCTGAGGGAGATCTATCTTAAGGGCTTTGAGATCTGCGTCAAGGAAGCGGATCCGTGGAGTATCATGAGCTCGTACAACAGGGTAAACGGTACCCACAGCTCGGAGAACAGGGACCTGCTTACTACAGTCCTGAGGAACGACTGGGGCTATAAGGGCATTGTGACTACGGACTGGTGGACCTATGGCGAGCAGTACAGAGAAATCCTTGCCGGAAACGATGTCAAAATGCCGGACAACCATCCGGACAGAGTCCTTGAAGCTATGGAAAAGGGCGCGATAACCCGCGATGATCTGTATGTATGCGCGAAAAGGGTTCTGGAATTCCTTTTAAAGCTTGACTGACGCTTATCTATACACTTTCAGTCTTTTAATAAAGCAGGGCATCTATGACAATGCCCTGTTTTTTATAGCATTTTCTGGCTTTTTCTGAAAAAATGTATAAAAAATCATCAAAGGTACTTTAAAAATTCGTCATTTTGTATTAAACTAAGAAAGACAATTGTGAAATGTGCTCAAAAATTATAGACGTTTTTTGTACAACTTTCACAGAATATATTGATTTTTGGGGGCCTTATGATCACAAATCAGATTTTGCAAAAGACAATCGAGGGGATGAATGCGATAACAAAGGTAAATTTCGTTGTCACTGATCCGGAAGGGATTTCACTGGCTTCGACCGTAAATGATGTGACGGAGTTCGGAAGACCGGCAGCGGAGTTCGCGCAGTCGCCGGCAGAGAGCCAGGTCATCGGAGGCAGGCAGTTCTTTAAGGTCTACGACGAGAAGAACCTCGAGTTTGTGCTCATTACCATGTCAGAGGACGAAGACAGGGCACAGATGATGGGAAAGGTTATGGCACTGCAGCTTTCAGAGCTCGTAGTGGCGTACAAGGAGCGTTTTGACAGGGATAACTTTATCAAGAACCTGCTTCTCGATAACCTTCTTTTAGTAGATATCTATAACCGCGCAAAGAAGCTTCACATAGAGGCCAATGCCCTCAGGATAGTCATGGTTGTAAAGCTCGAGGGCGAAAAATATGGCGATGAGCTGGAAAAGGTCCGTAATATTTTTTCAGGCTTAAGCTCGGATTTCGTTACAGCGGTAGACGAGGACAGCATTATCATCGTAAAGAAGCTTGCTTCTGAGGATTATGCTGATGTAGAGGACACGGCAAAAACCATAATAGATACCCTTGAAGACAGAGATGACGAAAAGGTCCGTGTCTCCTATGGTACGGTAGTAAGCGATATAAAGGATGTATCGAGATCATACAAAGAGGCTACGATGGCTTTGGATGTCGGGAAGGTATTTTTCTCAGACAAGCAGATCATAGCTTATTCGGTACTTGGTATCGGAAGACTTATTTACCAGCTGCCGATCCCGCTGTGTAAGATGTTCATCGGGGAGATTTTTGGAGACAAGAGCCCTGATGAGTTCGATGAAGAGACACTTACTACGATCGATAAGTTCTTCGAGAACAGCCTGAATGTGTCGGAGACATCGAGACAGCTCTATATCCACAGAAACACCCTTGTGTACCGTCTTGATAAGATTCAGAAGAGCACAGGACTTGATCTTCGTAAATTTGATGACGCCATTACTTTCAAAATTGCCATGATGGTGGTAGAATACATGAAGTATATGGAGGAACAGGATTTTTGATTGAATTATCACATGTAAGCAAGACATATGAGGCAGGTGTAAAGGCTCACGCTCTGAAGGACGTGAGCCTTCGCATCGATAAAGGTGAATTCGTCTTTATCGTTGGTGATTCCGGCGCAGGAAAGTCGACGCTTATCAAGCTCCTGTTAAAGGAGCTTTCGCCGACCGAGGGAAGCATCGTAGTTGCTGGTAAGGACCTTAATAAAATGCGCCATCGTGATATACCGGATTACAGAAGAAAAATAGGCTGCGTATTTCAGGATTACAGGCTGTTAAGAGACAGAAATGTCTACGAGAATGTGGCCTTTGCGATGCGCGTTACAGAGGCCTCAAAGAAGGACATAAAGCGCAGGGTACCTCAGATGCTTTCGAGAGTCGGTCTTGCGAGCAAGTACCGCTCGCTGCCGGGACATCTCTCAGGAGGAGAGCAGCAGAGGGTTGCCATAGCGAGGGCTTTGGTAAACCATCCAAAGATACTTCTCGCGGATGAGCCTACAGGAAATCTCGACGGCCACAATACCTGGGAGATCATGAAGCTTTTAAACGAGATAAATCAGGATGGCACTACTGTAGTTGTTGTCACTCACGACATGGAGATAGTCCGTGCCATGAATAAGCGCGTGATCACGATATACAAAGGGACTATAGTCTCGGATGAGGAGGTAACTGAATCATGAGACTTTCATCTCTTTCATATAATATCCGCCAGGGATTCAAAAATATCTGGCGGAACAAAATGTTTTCAATAGCTTCGATCGCTACGATGGCAGCGTGCATTTTTCTCTTCGGACTCTTCTACGCGATAACCGTGAACTTCGGGGGAATGCTTAAAAATGCCGAGAAGGGCGTTGCCGTTACAGTCTATTTTGACGATAACGCTACGCAGGATCAGATCGATAAGATCGGGACTGAGATAAGCAAAAGGCCTGAGGTCCGGACGTACAAATTCGTCTCGGCGGATGAGGCCTGGAGCGAGTTCCAGAAGAGCTATTTTGGAAACCACAAGGACGCGGCTGAGTCCTTTGCTGACGATAACCCTCTTGCTGATATGGCCAACTACGAGATCTACCTGAAGGATGTCTCGAAGCAGTCCTCGCTCGTAGCGTACCTTGAAAAGCTCCCTGGCGTGAGAGAAGTCCACCAGTCGGCAGCTACAGCCAGAACGCTTACAGATTTTAATTCGCTGGTGCAGCTGATATCCTTTGCTATTGTAGTTATCCTTATCGCGGTGGCTATTTTCCTGATAAGCAACACCATAACGGTCGGTATCTCTGTCAGGAAAGAGGAGATCGGGATCATGAAGCTTATCGGAGCGAAGGATTCGTTTGTCAGGGCGCCTTTCGTAGTCGAGGGTGTGACGATCGGACTTATCGGTTCGGCGATCCCGCTCGTGATACTTTATGTCCTGTACGGCAAGATCATAAAGTATGTGGCCCAGAGGTTTGACGCGCTTTCGGATATGTTTGCGTTTTCGTCAGTGGGTTCTATTTTCAGGGTACTTGTACCGATATCACTTCTTCTCGGAGTAGGTATCGGTTATATAGGAAGCCGGCTTACACTTAAAAGACATTTGCATGTATAAAAAGGGTTACTATTCACGGCATGCTTCTGTGGTGGTTAGTCGTCCGCACTTGTGCGGACGACTAACCACCACAGAAGCCAGCCTGTGAAGCAGGAACCTCCCCAACAACCGCAGACTTTTAGCATCGAAGATGCGGCAAACGCGCGAAAGCGCGGTTGGTCTGCGGTCTGATTGGGGAGGTGCCGTGAATAGTAACTAAAAAGGGGCTTATCCCCTTTTTTGATTTATTGAATTATGGATGAAAATAAACAGGAATTAGAGCAGGAGCAGGAGCAGGAAGAGAAGACTGAGAGTGAAAAACCGGCTTCTTTCAAAAAAGGAGTCCTTACCGGGATCATAGGTACGCTCGCGGTGCTTGCGGCAGTGCTGGTCAGTGGATGGTTTATTCTTGGCAGGATCTATGACGCCGGCTTTATGGATTTTAAGGATATCGCCAAAGCCAAGGTCATCTCGGGCCTCATAGATAAATACTATTACAAGGACGTTTCAGATACCGCAAAGAAAAACGGTATCTACAAGGGACTTATGGAAGCCATGGACGATCCCTACACAAAGTATATGACGGCCTCCGAGTATAAGGAGGAGCTCGAGGATACTTCAGGTGAGTACGTGGGAATCGGAGTTTCAGTCATAAGAGAAGATGACACGAAGGATGTCATAGTCCAGCAGGTCTTTAAAGGCTCTTCCGCAGAAAAGGCCGGAATAGAAAAAGGAGACAAGCTGATCTCCGCAGACGGCGCGTTTGCCGATAACCTGACGCTTACCGAATTTACCAGGAAGATCAGGGGCAAGGCCGGTACCTCAGTGACTATGGTATATTCCCATAATGGCGAGAGACATACCGTAAAGCTCAAGCGCGCGGCGGTTGAAAATCCGACTGTATATGGAAAAATGCTTGACGAATCTTATGGTATAGGTTATATAGAGATAACTGAGTTCAATTCAAAAACACAGGAGGAGTTCGAGGAAACGCTGTCCGATCTGAAGAAACAGGGCATGAAGGCAGTGATCTATGACCTGCGCGAAAATCCGGGCGGTCTTGTTGATTCCGTTACGAAAATCTTAGATGATATCCTGCCAAAGGGCACTACGGTCTATATGATGGATAAGTATGGCAAGAAGACGACTTATACATCTGATGACAAAAAACAGGAGAAGCTTCCGACAGTTGTCCTGATATCCGGAAATACTGCATCGGCAGCGGAGATTTTTTCAGGAGCAGTCAGAGACTTTAAGTACGGTACCCTTATCGGCACGAAGACCTTCGGAAAGGGTATTGTACAGCAGGAGTTTACTCTTGGCGATGGCTCCGCTCTGAAAATGACGGTTGAGACCTACTATACCCCGAGCGGTGAGTGCATCCATAAGAAGGGCATTAAACCGGATATCGAGCTGGAGTACAAGTACACGGGAGATACCTCCAGCCTCACAGACATGGACAGCTATGATTTTTCAAAGGATAATCAGGTGCAGAAGGGAATCAGTGTATTAAAAGGAAAGTTGGTTAAATAAATGCTTGAATTCGAACAGATGAAGAGTGAGCTGACGAGCTACGACGATACCATGAAGGAAGTGCTCACCTCACTTGACATAGAAGGAAAGAAAAATAAGATCCAGGAGATGGAGCGTGAAATGGAGGCTCCTGATTTCTGGAATGACGCTGAAAAAGCTACGGCAAAGACAACTGAGCTGAAGAGCTTAAAGGACGATGTGTCTGTTGCGGACAGCCTCCAGCAGAAGTATGAGGACATCGAGACGTTTATCGAGATGGACGCTGAGGAGGATGGCGATGATGCTGCCATGCTCGAGGAGGCCAGGGAGGAGTTCGAGGAGTTCAAAAAGGATCTCGAGAGCCTCCGCTTAAAGACTCTTCTCTCAGGCAAGTACGACCACAACAACGCGATCGTCACTCTTCATGCCGGCGCCGGCGGAACCGAGGCGATGGACTGGACACAGATGCTCTACCGTATGTATTCAAAGTGGGCTGACAAGCATGGCTTCGGACTTGAGCTCTTAGACGAGGTAGAGGGAGATGAAGCCGGCCTGCAGTCGGTTACTTTTCAGATAAATGGCGAAAATGCCTATGGATATCTGAAGTCAGAGAAGGGTGTGCACAGGCTTGTCCGTATCTCTCCGTTCAACGCTAACGGTAAGAGACAGACCTCATTTTCAAATGCCGACGTTATGCCTGAGCTTAAGGACGCGCCTGACATCGAGATAAAGGATGAGGATATCAGAATCGATACCTACCGTTCGAGCGGCGCCGGCGGTCAGCACATCAATAAGACTTCATCGGCTATCCGTATCACGCATTTCCCTACCGGAATCGTCGTGACGTGTCAGAACGAGCGAAGCCAGCACATGAATAAGGATAAGGCGATGGAGATGCTCCGCGCGAAACTCGAGCTTTTAAGGGAGCAGGAACAGGAGCAGAGAGACGCCGATATCAGAGGTGATGTGAGCTCCATCAGCTGGGGCAACCAGATCCGCTCCTATGTCTTCCAGCCTTATACTATGGTAAAGGATCTTCGTACCGGTGAGGAGACCTCGAATGTCGACGGTGTAATGGATGGTGATCTCGATCCGTTCATGAACGCCTATTTGAAGTGGGTATCGCTTGGAAAGCCGAAGCGCGGCGTAGTGGATGCCGAATAATACATGAAATTTTTTTAATAATGTCCTTGACTGAAATGCACGCTTGTGTTAGAGTATTTCAGTCAAGGACATTTGTTTTTCTGATAAAGACAGTCCGACGATCATGTAATTTCAGGATCGTTTATTTTTTCGTGAGGGATAAAATGGCAGAGGAAGCATACTACGTGCTGAAGGAAAAAGCGGTTCCGGAGGTCCTCTTAAAGGTCGAGAAGGCGAAACTCCTGCTCGAGTCCGGCAAGTGCCTTTCAGCATCAGAAGCTGCCGAGAAAGCGGGGATTTCGAGGTCGAGCTTTTACAAGTATAAGGATGAGATCTTCAGATACCATGAGAATCAGAAGGGCAGGTCGATCACGATGGTCGTAAAGCTTATCGATGAGCCTGGCCACCTGTCAAAAATACTTGCGGTTCTCGCTGATACTGGAGCAAATATCCTTTCCATTCACCAGGCAATCCCGGTGAATGGTGTGGCGGCCATCACTCTTTCGCTTGATCTGCCGAAGGATGTGGAAGCTGCGAGGATTACAGAGAGGATTGAAGGTATTGACGGAGTATCTTACGCAAAGGTACTCGCAGAGGAACAGTTTTAGAGAGAAAGGAAATATCATGAAAGCAGCGATAATGGGTTATGGAACCATTGGAAGCGGTGTTGCAGAGACACTCAGGGTAAACCACGATGTGATCGCGAAGAGAGTCGGCGAGCCGATCGAACTTAAAAAGGTCCTGGACTTAAGAGAGTTTGAGGGTGATCCGATCCAGCCACTTATCGTCCATGACTACATGGATATCGTAAATGATCCGGAGATAAAGATTGTAGTTGAGACCATGGGAGGCGTTGAGCCTGCCTATACCTTTGTAAAGGCTATGCTTGAGGCCGGAAAGCATGTCACTACTTCAAACAAGGCTCTGGTAGCCGACAAGGGCGCGGAGCTTATCAGAATTGCCAGAGAGCATAAGGTCAACTTCATGTTCGAGGCTTCAGTAGGCGGCGGAATCCCTATCATCAGATGCCTCCAGTCCTGCCTTACAGGTGATGTCATAGAGTACATCGCCGGCATCGTAAATGGAACAACGAACTACATGATGACTGAGATGGCTGAGAAGAGCGCTGATTTTGACGATGTTTTAAAGGAGGCGCAGGCAAAGGGATTCGCCGAGAAGGATCCGACAGCCGATATCGAGGGCTACGACGCCTGCAGAAAGATCGCTATCCTTACCTCACTTGTGGCTGGACAGCAGGTCGACTACAAAGACATTCCGACAGAGGGCATCACTCATATCTCAGCCGACGATATCAAATACGCCAGGAAGATCGGCCGTAAGGTAAAGCTTCTCGCTACCAGCAGGGAACAGGGAGACACCTACGCCTGCCGCGTCGCTCCATTCCTTGTGGATCCGGAAAATCCTCTCTACAATGTCGAGGGCGTTTTCAACGCTGTCCTTGTCCACGGCAATATCCTCGGCGACGGAATGTTCTACGGCTCAGGAGCCGGCAAGCTTCCTACAGCTTCAGCAGTAGTAGGTGACATGGTAAAAATAGCCAAGCACCTCGACAAGAACGTGCCGATTGAGTGGCGTGAAGAGAAACTTGAGCTGGCTGATCCAGGTCTCGACAGATACCGTTTCTTTGTCAGGGCCACAGATGATCAGGGAATGATAGATGAATGCTTTGGAGATGGCGTCGAGTATATCGATGCTGACATAGTTCCTGGTGAGGTGGGATTCATCACACCGGAGATGGAGCAGAGAGCATTTGACGAGAAGGTCGGGAAACTTACCGGAGCCGTTAATTCAATTCGTCTGGCATAAGCTTTTACCAGAAAGTTTTTTAATACATTTGGAGGAACAATGTTAATAGTCAAGAAGTTTGGCGGCACCTCAGTTGCCAACAAAGAGAGGATCTACAATGTGGCCGAGCGCTGCATCGAGGATTACAAAAAAGGAAACAAGGTTGTTGTTGTCCTCTCAGCTATGGGAGATACGACAGATGACCTGATCGCCAAGGCAAAGGATATAAATCCTGATCCGCCGAAGCGTGAGATGGATGCTCTGCTTTCTACAGGTGAGCAGATCTCAGTGGCGCTGATGGCTATGGCCATGGCAAAGCTTGGCGTTCCGGCTGTATCGCTGAATGCGTTCCAGGTAGTCATGCACACTACACATCATCATCAGAATGCCCGCTTCAAAAAGGTCGACACAGACCGTATCAATGCCGAGCTTGATCAGGGAAAAATCGTCATCGTA
>JBJELA010000197.1:0-2160 GCA_051878915.1 Candidatus Weimeria sp. | reverse complement strand
AAGGATCTTGCTTCACTTGCAGATGTCTTCGTAAACGATGCTTTCGGTACAGCTCACAGAGCTCACTGCTCAAACGTTGGTGTAGCTGAGGAGCTCCGCAAAGAGGGTAAGCCGGCTGTAGTTGGTTACCTGATGCAGAAGGAGATCGATTTCCTTGGAAAGGCTGTCGAGAATCCTGTACGTCCATTCGTAGCTATTCTTGGCGGTGCCAAGGTTGCTGATAAGCTCAACGTTATCTCAAACCTTCTTGAGAAGTGCGATACACTTATCATTGGTGGCGGAATGGCTTATACTTTCATTAAGGCTAAGGGTTATTCAGTTGGTAAGTCTCTCTGTGACGATACAAAGATCGACTACTGCAAAGAGATGATGGATAAGGCTGAGAAGCTTGGCAAGAAGCTTCTTCTTCCTGTTGATGCAGTCTGCATAAAGGATTTCCCGGATCCTATCGACGCAAAGGTTGACACTACTGTAGTTGATATCACAGCTATCCCTGATGATATGGAGGGCTGCGACATCGGACCTAAGACAGCTGAGATGTTTGCCAAAGAAGTAGCTACTGCCAAGACTGTTGTATGGAACGGACCTATGGGTGTATTCGAGAACCCTACTCTTGCAGCTGGTACTTTAAAGGTTGCGCAGGCTCTTGCTGACGCTGACGCTACAACTATCATCGGTGGTGGTGATTCAGCAGCCGCTGTTAACCAGATGGGACTTGGCTCAAAGATGTCACACATTTCAACAGGCGGCGGCGCATCACTTGAATTCCTCGAGGGCAAGGAGCTCCCTGGAATCGCAGCTGCAGACGAAAAATGACATTCTCTCACTTAACGAGTGCGAACGTAAGTGTAGCACGAGTTTAGTGAGAAAGTCGTTACCCGCAACTTAACGAGAGCAAGCGACAGCGCAGCTCGAGTTTAGTGCGGTGTAACTTCCTTATATAGCTTACTTGTAACTAAGGAGAAATTTCCAAGATGAGAAAAAAGATAATTGCCGGAAACTGGAAGATGAACGAGACTCCAAGCGAGGCATTAAAGCTTGTTGAGACCTTAAAGCCGCTCGTAAACAATCCGGATGTAGATGTAGTTTACTGTGTACCAGCTATCGATATAGTACCTGTAGCAGAGGCAGTAAAGGGAACTAATGTCCATGTAGGCGCAGAGAACCTCTATATCGAGGACAAGGGTGCTTACACAGGCGAGATCTCAGCTCCAATGCTTAAGGATGCCGGCGTCGAGTACGTGATCATCGGTCACTCAGAGAGACGCGGTTACTTCAACGAGACAGATGAGTTCCTTAACAAGAAGGTCAAGAAGGCTTTCGAGTACGGCTTTACTCCGATCCTCTGCTGTGGAGAGTCTCTTGAGCAGAGAGAGCAGGGTGTTACCCTTGACTGGATCCGTATGCAGATTAAGCTTGACCTTTCAGGCGTTTCAAAGGAGCAGGCTGCTTCTATGGTTATCGCCTATGAGCCTATCTGGGCTATCGGAACAGGAAAAACAGCTACTGCTGATCAGGCCGAGGAGGTCTGCAAGGCTATCCGTGAGACTATTGCTGATATCTATGATACAGATACAGCTGAGAAGATCCGCATTCAGTACGGCGGTTCTATGAACGCTGGAAACTGCAAGGAGCTTCTCGCAAAGCCTGACATCGATGGAGGTCTTATCGGCGGAGCTTCACTCAAGCCTGACTTCGGTCAGATTGTAAACTACAATAAGTGATTTTCTTGTTGATTTTATACTTCAGTTGAAGTAAAATATTTAAGTTGGTTTTCTGTCCTTACAGGGAGGACAGATTATCATACAATCAATTAATAGCACCTGTCCAAATGCGTCTTGGATAGGTGCTTATTTATAATTATTATTTTTTGCATTGCTTTATTACATCAGAAAGGAAACGTATGGCAGGATATACAGAACAGGAAGCGCTCGAGTACGTAGAGGAAAATGATGTGCGCTTTGTGAGACTGGCATTTTCAGATATGCTTGGCAATCTCAAAAATATATCGATACAGCCGGATGTTCTCGCGCAGGCTTTTGATTCGGGTGTAGCATTTGATGCATTCAGGATTCTTGGTTACGATGATCCGGATTATAGAGATCTCTATCTGGTGCCGGATCCTTCGACACTTTCAGTGCTGCCATGGAGACCACAGAC
>JBJELA010000196.1:0-2163 GCA_051878915.1 Candidatus Weimeria sp. | reverse complement strand
TGTAGATCACATAGTCCGCATTCTCTTCGATATCAGTATTTCCCTCATTCGTAACAGCAAGCACGAAGGCTCCGCGTGTCTTTACCTCGACGATATTTGAAACAGTCTTCGGATAGAGATCATCCTGAGTAGCGACTGCAGCCACCAGCGTGCCATCCTCGATAAGGGAGATGGTACCGTGCTTTAACTCACCGGCTGCGTAGGCCTCTGAATGGATGTATGAAATCTCCTTGAGCTTGAGCGATCCTTCCAGAGAGGTGGCATAGTCTATGCCTCTTCCTATGAAAAATATATCCTTCGCCGAAACATATCTGTTGGCGAATTTCTGTATCCTCTCCTTATTGTGTAAAAGCAGCTCGATCTGGTCAGGAAGTCTCTCAAGGTCATCGATATACGCCTTCTCCTGGGCGTCATTTATCTCACCTCTGGCCTTTGCGAATCTGATGGCGAGCAGGTAGTGGCAGATAAGCTGCGCTGAATATGCCTTGGTGGTAGCGACTGCTATCTCCGGTCCAGCCCGGGTATACATGACCTCATCGGCTTCTCTCGCGATGGATGAACCGACGACATTTACAACAGCCAGAGTCCTTATGCCCTTCTCCTTCGCGAGGCGGAGAGCTGCCAGCGTATCAGCGGTCTCACCTGACTGGCTTATGATGATGACCAGGTCATTTTTATTAAAAATAGGATTGCGGTAACGGAACTCACTTGCGACATCCGCATCGGTCGGGATCCGCGCCATCTGCTCATATACATATCTGGCAGTAACTCCCGTATGGTAGGCGCTTCCGCATGCCACTATATGGATTCTGCTGATATTTTTTATCTCTTCATCAGACATTTTCAGGTCATCGATTACGACATGGCCGTTTCTGATCCTCGGAGACATGGTATCCTTCACGGTCTTCGGCTGCTCATACATCTCCTTGAGCATAAAGTGCTCGTAGCCGCCCTTTTCTGCGGCGTTTGCGTCCCAGTCGATATGCTTTGCTGTCTTTGCGACAGGCTCGGCGTCGATATTGAAGAAGGTGATGCCGTCCTTTTTAAGGCAGGCGATCTCCTGGTTATCGATATAGTAGACATCTCTTGTATGCTTGAGGATAGCCGTGACATCTGAGGCGATGTAGCTGCCATCATCCGCGAATCCGGCTACCAGAGGAGAATCCTTTCTTACGGCGTAGACCTTGTCAGGATGATCTGAGAAAAGTATGCCAAGCGCATAGCTTCCCTCTACCCTGTTCATGACCTTGATGATAGCCTCAAGAGGATTTCCCTCGTAGTAATAGTCGAGAAGCTGGGCGACAGCCTCCGTATCTGTCTCTGATATGAATTTATATCCCTTTGAGGTCAGCTTATCCTTGATCTTCTGGTAGTTTTCGATGATGCCGTTATGAACTACAGCGATAGTCTTATCCTTATTGAACTGAGGGTGCGCGTTGACCTCATTCGGCTCTCCATGAGTAGCCCATCTGGTATGTCCTATTCCGACAACGCCAGGCATAGTGCTTCCATCGTGTGTGAGCTCCTCTAAGACCTTGAGACGTCCCTTTGATTTTTTGATCTGGATTTCATTTCCATCGTAAACCGCGATCCCGGCTGAGTCGTAGCCACGGTATTCGAGCTTTTCAAGGCCGTCCAGAAGTATTGGCGCAGCCTGGTCACTTCCTATATATCCTACTATTCCGCACATATTAACCTCCTGATCTGATTAGGGTACACCCCCAGGTATGTCCAAAATATGATTTTGGCCTGCTCTGAGCAGGCCTTGTTCCTAATCTTTAGTCAGCAGTTCCATCCGAGGAAGTCCCGGAGGAATCTGTTGTCGTATCATCTATGCCGACATTTCCTTCGCTGCTGCTGTAATCCAAGGTGTCAGCATCTGTTTTTCCAGTCAGATAAGAAATCTGCTGGCTTATCGATCTGACCTCCTGAGATGGAGCATAGTTCATTTCGTCGAACATCTTCTGGTGAAGCTCCTCGACATTGTTCTCAAGTGTCGTCGGAACGATTATCCATCCATACGGACTTATGTTGCCGCCCCACTTGTCAAACGGGAATCCGAATGACTTGTCGACTGAATATGACTTTGCAGCCGTGG
This sequence comes from Candidatus Weimeria sp., assembly GCA_051878915.1. GTDB lineage: Bacteria > Bacillota > Clostridia > Lachnospirales > Lachnospiraceae > Weimeria. The sequence goes on along the minus strand of JBJELA010000196.1, from coordinate 65 downwards.
CAAGCGAAAGGATCTCTGTCGCTGAAAAATTAGTCGATACCTTCGGCAGCACATCATCTACTATT
>JBJELA010000195.1:0-2164 GCA_051878915.1 Candidatus Weimeria sp. | reverse complement strand
TGGAAGAAGAGGGCGTGATATGCTGATCGTATTTGAAAGCCTTCGAGATCTTGCTCTTAAAGCCTTTTCCGATGAAAAGGCAGCAGAGCAGTTCAAAAAGGCTCTGAAGTACGAGAAGAGCCTTAAGGAACAGATGTTCGTATATCTTGTAAACGGTGAGGAAGATATCCTATATCATCTTGAAAAGACAGATAACAGCAGATGCCTTTTTACCACGTGGACGCGCTCTTCAAGAAAGGGCGTGGCTGTACAGGAAACCGTTTGGCTCTGCGATAAGAAAGAAAAGACAGTTACTTCGCTGTCACATGAGAATATCTCCGACTATTCAGAGATAAATTCTTATGTGGGAGAAGTAAGAAGCCTGCCATCTGATAAATCATTTCCTTTAGAGGGATATGATTTTATCGCCGATTAACTAACTGAATTAACTGAATATATGTTTTTAAAGGGTCGTGAGAAATCACGGCTCTTTTTTTATCTAAAAATCCATATACCAAGACAATAGAGAACAAAAATAATGACGGTATTCAGGTTTATACCTGAGAAAGGAGAAACTTATGAAGATTACAGCAAAACAGGTCCCTGTGGACAGACAGACTTCCCCATTATACGATGACGAGGAGTACGATCCCCGTTATCAGGAAGCAGTCTTAAGAACAGCCGACGGTATGTCGGGAAATCCTGAACTTGTCGATTTACTTGATAGGTTCGCTTATCTTGCGGACGACATAGAGGCGGTAACAGACGAAGTAAGAAACGGCGTAAAGACTGAAGAGGAAGGAATAAAAGAGATCACAGGATTCTTTGACTTTTCCTCAAAGTACAATGACGGTTACACTCCGTCAGAGTCGATCGACGCATGGGAAAAGGCATTAAACCCCGGCGATGAAGATGACGCAAGGGCAGTCATACTCTCATGCCTTACGGGCGAGGAATACAAGAGCGTCTTCATTCATGGATGTGTCCAGAGAGACTGGGCTTATCTTTCCTGTCCTGCCAGATGGACAGATGAAGAGATAGACCGTTTCGAGGCCGAGTATTTCAATACCGGGGACGAATGGTTTGTATATCTGTCGGATGACGATGCACCCTTTTCCTTCTATACCACATCCCATGATATGGATGAGATAAAAAAAGAGATAACGGAAGCATTAGAAGGCTATCTCGATGAAAAAGCAGAGCTGACGCTTGAAGCTTTTGACGGGTATGCGCAGGTCCCGCGCTATAGTACGGTTTGAAGTGATTTCATTAAAAAAATGGGCTGTGGATTTTCCACGGCTCTTTTTTTATCCCTCATATATGTCTGAATATTCTTACAGTATCCCCTCAGACATCCGTTCGTCCTTATCCCAAGACTTAACTGAACAAAGATCATGACGGAAAAGGAGTACCGCCATGAAAAAGACAATATTCAAGGGCTTAAGCCTGGAAAGGAAAACTATCATGAAGATCAGATTTAGGTTCAATGACAGTCCTGATGCCTTCGATGAGGAGAAGGCAAAATCGGACGAAATGTTTGATACCCTGAAAACAGGGAAGTCGCCTACTTCGTCCAGCGTGTAAACAACTTTATAAACACATGGACAAGGAATAAAGATGGTGTGATACTCACTGTCTGGGTTCCTGAGGGCAGAAAGAAGCTCTGCGCAGTAGACTGCGCATTTGCTTCAGATAAGGACGAGATGTATATTAAAGCTGGAGCAAACAAAGGAACTGTATACGGTATCTCCTCTGAAGAAGATGAGCCGTCGTATATCAGGGGCTTTCTTAAGTTCCTTGCAAAGTAATGGCAAAAAGGGTCTGCATATGCAGGCTCTTTTCTTATGTCCACATCCATCCATCCTTATCCCAAGACTTATATGTAACAATTATTTATGAAGGACTGGAGTTCATTTTCAGAACAGACAGTCTATATTTTGCCATAAGGCGAAAGGAGACAAAGATGATAGAAGTAAAGATCAGTAAGAAAACGGCAGCAGTAATAGGCATAGCTTTTATGGTAGCATTTGCCGTTACGGTTGCAGCAACAGTAACAGGGCTTATTTCCCTGTTATAAAACAATCCAATTCCCGCTGCATCGGGATAATATTTTTTATCCCTTAGTGCAGTAAGGGAAATAAGGAGAAAAACATTATGAAGACAATTAGCGAGATAAGAAAGAACG
>JBJELA010000194.1:0-2172 GCA_051878915.1 Candidatus Weimeria sp. | reverse complement strand
TCGGACTCGACGAGACGATAGGACTGATCTGACAGTCTTAATGTCAGGAAAAATTCGAGCGGCCATCAAAACTTTTTCTATGTGTCTGTTGTGAAGTGATAGATGCTTTTGGGCTGATGTAAATTGGTAGATTTGAAGAAAGAATGATAATAGATGTCAGATATTGAGCAGACGATAACTGCCACTCAGGAAAAAACAGCATACATAGTTCCGGGAATCGGCTATACGACGGACAGGTCACTTCTTTACTTCTCGGGAAAGCTGGCAGAGAAGGCGGGCTATAAGAGAAAGCCGATATACTTTGGAGGCTTCGAGAAGGGTGTCAAGGGCGACGAGGAAAAAATGAAACGCGCCGTAAGACATGCCTACAATCAGCTGACAGAGCAGCTGCCGGATGAAGATGAAAAATCTGAGCAGCAGGCACTTTTCATCTCGAAGAGCATAGGAACGCAGGTCTCGCTGATGGCTGACCGCAAGTTCAGACTCGGCGCAAAGCATATTCTCTTCACGCCGCTCCCTGAGACTATGTATGAGCTGAGGCTGCTGCTCGAGGCACAGGGCTCTGCCCGCGCGGAGGACATTATTATTTTCCATGGACTTAAGGATCCGTGGGCGCCGGATAATGAGCTGATTTCGTCAGAAGCAGAAGAGTGCGGAGTCACTCTCTGCCAGATCACCGATGCAAACCATTCCCTCGAAACAGGAAGTGTCATTACCGACATAGGAAACCTCAGAAGCGTCCTCGAGGAAGTCGCCGAATTCTTAAATCTCGAGCAGATGGGGAAGAATTGAAGCGCGAAAGGAGCTTGATAAAGACATAATCCCTAGAGAATCCAATCCCGTCCGCATCAGCGCAACAGTTGGTGCAGGCGGGATTTTTCATAGCTTGAAAAAGGCTGATTTCTGTGGTACTCTTGACACAGATACAGTAAAATCATTTTGATTTACTTTGATGATAATATTATTTATGCATTGTAGTAGGGAGGATATAATTCATGGATAAGAACATTGAAGGTATTCTTGCTGAATATGTAGCGGGTGTAAAAAGGATTTTTGGTAATCATCTAAAGACAGTAATTCTCTATGGCTCATATGCGAGGGGTGACTATAATGATGATTCAGATATTGATATTATGATACTCTTAGATGTCTCAGACTTAGATGCCAAGAATTATCTAAACAGCCTGGTTGATCTCACCTATGATATTAATGATAAGTATGACACCGACATCATGCCTATGATGAAAAATAAGGCTGAATTCTACCATTGGATTCCAGCATATCCATTCTATGTGAATGTTGATAAGGAAGGGGTTAGACTATATGACGCAGCATGATGGATATGATCGTGAAGCTCTCTCCAAATATCGGATGGATACAGCAAAAGAGGATTTAAAAGATGCTATAGCTAATTTTAACAAGAATTATGTAAAAACAGAAATATTTCCACGCGAAACAGGGCATATGATTTCTAAGGTTGAGTTAATAAGACATGCCAGTGATTATGATGATTTTTATGTAGCATCTAAAGAAGAAACATCAGAGACCATAGAATCTGCAAGGAATTTTTTAGATAGAGTTGATATCTATATCGATAATCGAATAAAACAATCGAATCAGGTTAGCGAATAAGATTTGGCTCTGCTTCGGCAGAGCCATTTTTATACTACATCTTACTCCTTTCCCATCGTATCCACCAGTCTCTGCAGCGCCTGCACCTGCTCGTCGTTAAGCTCTGACACGTCAATACTGCGGACGGGAGCCTGCTGCTCAAGACCGAGCAGGTAGTCAGTCGAGCACTTGTACATGGCGGCGAGCTTCATGATATTTTTAAGAGACGGTTCTATATAGCCATTTTCATAGTCAGCGAGAGTAGAGGCAGAGATGCCGATGATTTCGGAGACAATTTTTCTGGACAGGCCAAGCGCCTGTCTTTTTTTCTTGAGTTTTTCTGAGAGACCTTTAATCATTTCCGTTATCCTCCGTACCGTAAATTTACAGGACTATAGTGCGTTTAAAATATAAACGCTTGCGTTAATAACGCATATGAAGTCGTTAGAATAATACGGAAAAAACAAGAGGATTGAAAAATGCAGTTTACGACGGCTGACATACATGCAGCGGAGGATTTTTCAAAGGCACTCGCCAGTGCCTGTTCTGAAATTATGGGCG
>JBJELA010000193.1:0-2174 GCA_051878915.1 Candidatus Weimeria sp. | reverse complement strand
TGCCTTTAAGAATTCTCTTCTCGAATATGTGCCGCTCTTTTTCATGGAGATATAGAGGTCAAAAAGCGCGTTATACTGGATCTCGCCGTCCCCTATGTAGAACATGTCAAAAAATTCTGCTACAGGCTCAGGATTGTAGGCGCACGGTCCGCCTCCGATGACTAAAGGATCATCATCCGACCTGTCGGCTGCATGAAATGGAATTCCCGACAGATCAAGCGCCTGAAGAATATTCGTATAACACATCTCATACTGCAGGGTGATCCCAAGGAAATCGAAGTCCTTTACCGGATCCTGTGACTCCAGCGCAAACAGAGGTATCCTCTTCTCCTTCATGATCTGCGCCAGGTCAGGCCACGGCGAATATACTCTCTCGCACCAGACGTCACTCCTGCGGTTAAACATCTCATAGAGGATCTGTATGCCGAGATGGCTCATCCCTATCTCATATACGTCTGGAAAACAAAAGGCAAATCGCAGTGAAACCTGCGACTTGTCTTTTACAATGCTGTTTATTTCGTTTCCGATATACCTGCCAGGCTCTTCGATCTTCATCAGTATATCGTCTGTAAGTGCTAATTTTCTCATCTCGTAGCTAATTCTGTGGTGATGTCGTCCCAGGTGATCTCGTTATCACTCATAAGAAACATCAGGTTTACAATGAGGTCCGTGACTTCACGGACTATATCAGATTTATTTGAATCCTTTCCCGCTATGATGACCTCAGCGGTCTCCTCACCTATTTTGCTTAAGATTCCATCTATACCCTGGTCAAAGATCTCCTTTACATCGGAGTCCTCATTTCTCTCCTTTATGATCTGATTGAGCTTGTTCTCAAAAATCTTTCTTGGAGAGCGGTCGATATACTCTTTCTTAATGATGTTATTGAAAAAGCAGGAAGGCGCGCCGGTATGGCAGGCTATGCCTCCAACCTGAGATATCTTGGCAAGTATCGTGTCATAGTCACAATCGGCTGTAAGGCTCTTTACATACTGGATGTGGCCTGAGGTAAGTCCCTTGGTCCAAAGCTCCTGTCTGCTTCTGCTCCAGTAGGTCATTTTGCCGATGCGGATGGTCGTATCGAAAGCTTCCTCATTCATATAAGCAAGCATATAGACCTGGCCGGTCTGATAGTCCTGAGCTATTACAGGCACAAGTCCGTCGGAATTGGTCTTAAGGTCGCTCCAGTGAAGCTTAGGCTCAAAATTATCCATACTGATGCCGCGGTCTGAAAGTGTCGACTTCAGCTGCATGATATCAGTGTTATCGTCATTTATGAAGTCGCCATAGATCCCGCGGATAGATTCTGACTTTAAAAGCTCCGTGATCTTGTCCAGGTCGTAATCATCAAGACGCAGGATATAAGGAGTGCTCGTGATATTCTCGATGCCTGTGGCCAGATCAGAATCCATAAGGATCAGCTCGTGAACACAGTCTTTTATGTAATCCCTGGTCTTGAAAGCAAAGTTTACATTGTCAACAGAGACAAGGATCCTGTCCTTACCGAAACGGTTCGCAGCCTCCTTTACAAGCTCTAAGGTATCCTGCTTTCCGCCATTTAAAACAACCTCCAGACAGCCAGCGAAGAAGTACAGCTTTACATCATCGAGACGCTTGATATTACCTCCGGCGGCAGTCTTTACATCGATTGAGCGGTTGATATTGCGAATCGTCTTGATATTTGTCAGATGTTCATTCTCATCATCTGACAGGTCGATCAGGAAGATCTTGTCTACTCCGCTGTCGTTATATCTGCTGGCCAGATTAATGGCATCACACGGTTCTGAAAAATCCTTCGGGTTTTTTACCGCCATGCCATTCTTTAAATAAATCGTAGCTACGATATTCTTCTGTTCCATCATAAGCTCCCTTTTGTGGATAACACTCCTTTTATTTTTTCATCCTTTGATACAGCCTCTTTTAAGGCACGGCCGAAAGCCTTGAAGGTAGCCTCGATCACATGGTGGGAATTTTCCCCATGCAGCTCATCGATATGAAGTGTCATCATCGAAGAGTAGGAAACGGCATAGAAGAATTCCTTCACCATCTCTGTGTCAAAATCCCCTACCCTGTCATTTTTAAACTCCTCGTTGAATACGAGATAAGGCCTGCCGCTTAAGTCTATGACACAGCGGATAAGGCTCTCGTCCATAGGCAGCAGGCTGCTTCCGAAT
>JBJELA010000192.1:0-2178 GCA_051878915.1 Candidatus Weimeria sp. | reverse complement strand
TAGTACGATCGCTATCGCCGTGACCGCGAAAATAACCGATGTCAGGACAACTCTGATTTTGCTTTTCTTCTCTGGTCTTTCCCTGCCGCGGGCCCTTGTCTCTTTGCAGTGAAGTCTGTCTTTGTTCTCTTTTTTAACATGTTCGCGCTTAAAAAATTTCAAAACATTTTCCTTTCGTATTCGCATCAGGCAGAAATATATGTGGCTTCCTGATGCACAGGCCTTTATTCCAGCTCTAATATACATAAGCTGTTTTTGCATTATATTTCCGCATTACAGCAAAAGAAAAAGGCACTGCCCTCTCTGAGAGGGCTGGCGCCTTTAACATAATATAAAATCAGTGTGTCTGGAGCGTACGGTAATCAGACTCGTCTGTTCCGCCATCATACACCGCAAGGAGTGTCGGGAAATCCCAGATGCCATTACCACTGGTCTGCCTGAAGTAATAGTCATATGACCCGCCTCCGGTATACTTGCTTCCTACCGTGATATGCCCGTTATTTGCCTTCTGGTCATACCTCAGATCCCATGGGTCGCCGATAGCTGTGATAGTTGCAGTCTCAAGGAAAAGATATCTCCTCTTGCCTGTTTCTTTCTCTATCTTCTGATTATCGAACTTCTCCCATTCGCGGATCGTATTACCGTTCTCATCTGTCGTTACAGAATCAGGTGAAAGATGATCCGGAAGTCCGTCTCCATTCTTATCACTGGCATCCGTAAATCTTGCCGATGATGGAAGGCCGAGTCTTGTGTGCCATCTCTGGCCTCTCTCATAATAGTCTGTAGTCTTTACGTCATTGGCTTCACCTTCAGCCCCAAGTACTCCATAATTATGCCAGAGTTCCTGATCGATGCCGCCATTGATGCCATTATTTAACGTCTCTGTGTACCTGTCTGTATGATCATAGGTATATGAGTTTAATGCCGGTACAGTACTGTTCCCGAAGAACGTTGCCGTCCTGTCCCTGTCAAGGTACTGGAACTGGATGTCTCCGAGGCTGTAGTTCTCGCCGTGCGGGATACCAAGGTTTTCCGTGACAGGGGTCGAATTGCCGTCAGCATCGTTCTTCATGATCATGTTACCGTCGGAATCATAGAGGTAGTGCACAAAAGCTTCAGATACCGCTAGTGTGTGTTCCCACTCGTCGCCTACAGCATTCCTCTCCTCCTGTTCATGCTTCCAGTCGAGGTTCATGTTGTAGCGGAACAGCTGCTTTGAATACTCATCATATCTCTTTGTACCGTATTCATCCATCAGTCCGAAGTAGTTGATGGTCTTCGTATCCTCTCCATCACTCATATGAACATCTACAGGAATAGTTTTCCTGGTCCATGTATCATACGCGTAGTACTTAGGCTCGATCTGTAGGTTACCGTCGGTGTAGTTTCCTATAGTCGAGATATCCCATAACAGATCATATCCGAACTTCAGATGGTCCTGTTCAAGCGATGCTGACACATCCTTGCCGTAGGTCTTCTGATAGTACGTATTCTGATGCGTGTAGTTCTTCCATGCCTCAAGCGGTGTAGGAGCTGACTTGTAGAAGTCGTTGCCGACGTCAGTCCATTTCGCTGTATTGTAGGTGTTGTACCACTGGATATCCGGTGTTACCTTCTGCGTCCTGATATCCTCAGACGTATCATCGTTGTTTAAGTGCCACGAGAAGTACATGTTCTGCTTTGCCTTGTTGACCTCGTAGGCTATACCGTCACGGTTCCACTTAAGCGGTCTCTTTGCCTGCTTGAAGAAGTTCGAGAATCTCCAGTCTGTCGTATCCTCGAAGAGCAGGTTTCCGATTCGACCCACAACATCGATATAGTAATACTTATATACGCTGTGGTATGCATCAAGAGTGGTCGATGTAGCATAAGCCCCGTCTTCTCCGCCAAAACGCTGCCTGTTCGTCATCCATTCGTTGCTCTCCGGGCAGTCCTGCGAGAAGATGTCGTCTCTGCCATACGGAGTCTCATATCCGTATGGTGACTCGTCAGGTCCCTTGTCATTTATGGCTTCTACCATAAACTCGACCTTGCCGCTGCTTATCTCCTTGTTCCTTAACTGGCAGTAGAACTTGTAGTAGTTGTATCCGTGGTAGGTGCCGTCCGCATCGTAGTATCCGATGTCCACCTGATACCATTCGCCAGCTTCATGCTCTTCCCACTTGCCAACGCTTTCCC
>JBJELA010000191.1:0-2187 GCA_051878915.1 Candidatus Weimeria sp. | reverse complement strand
ACAGCAGTGAATACGATAAGTACTGCTATACTGTGGTACTTGATATGTATGAATCTGATGGTGAAAGTACACAGGTATCGTCTTCTTACACATCTTCCTGTAGTGCAGGTCTTAATTCAGGTTGTGATACAGCGGAGTTTAATTGTTTTACTTTTAATAGAAATGGCAGAGAAATGATATGTCTTGAAGAAGACTCCCTTTGCTATATAGTTGGAGATGGAAGTTCTTACGATTTCGAGGAGCTGTATTACAATGGATCCGGTTTTGATAAAGTATTTGCATGTGAGAATGAAGCATCATCCCCTGAAGATGAGTTTTTTATGGATTCTTCAGCAGAGTATAATGGGTTGAAGAAATTTCATGATAAAGGAGGAATTAATGCTGATTACCACGCCATTCAGCTTTTTGAGAAAAAAGTGTATGAGTATATTCCTGACAAGGAGTTTATAGTTGGTTCTGACAGGAAAGCTGAAGGAAGCTTTGATGATGGATATACTGAGTCAGATATTACATTCGGGACGCGCAGCGAATCTTCCTATAAAGAATCCCTGTTATCAGACGAAGAATACAACAGCCTTCTTACTGCCGCAAAAAAGAAGATAAAAAATAAAGAAGGAGAAGCAATTGAAAATGCTTATTTGAAAATTACTTCTGTAAAGAGTAAAGGCGGAGTATTTAATATTAAAACGACAAAAGTAAAGAACAAGGGTGTTACCTATGTGCTCATTGTATATAATCAGGCTACTTCTAAAAAAATAAAAACAGTTAAATCAAAGAGCAATTCATTCAAAATAAAAGGATTAAAAAAAGGCACAGGGTATTCCTTTACAGTCAGGGTACAGAAGAAAATAAAAGGTAAGACTTACATGAGCAATGACGAGCCTGATTATGTCACTTATTATTTATAATGTAATGAATGACTGAAAAACAAACACTCCTTATCTAAAAGCGCATCAGGGAGGTCACAGATGATGAAAGAAGAAAATGAGGAGCTTCATGAATATGAGCTTATGGGAAAGAAGTTTTATGTAAGCAGGAAGACACTTGATGATTTAAAAATGATCATGGATATATACACTGTTGATTTGTTCTCAGAGTATGGATCAACAGGGGTACCGGAATTTCTGTATGGCCTGATTGAGAGCAGCTTTGAAAAAGAGCTCAATGGTAAGAAACCGGCTCCTTCATTGTGGCCGAAGATAATCAATCTGATGATGTCCAGCTGCGAAATGAAGGCTGAAAAATATATCAGAGAGGATGGGAAATCAGACGATAGCGCGGTCATTACAGATTTCCTGGCTTCTTCCGCTGAGATCAGCGCAGACTCGATTGTTAATTGAGGGAGGCTCATATGGATATTTATTTGCAGGAAGCAGTCCGGATGTATGAAGTGGCACAGGATAATTTTAATAGTCATAGCGATTATGAGACGGTGCGCAGTAACGCAGGATATTATCTCTATCAGATCGTATATGACTGTATTTATGAGCAGATATATTTATCCAAGTTACTGGATAGATTCAGGTATCAGAGGATCAATGAGCAGATATCTGTATATGACCTGGTGAGCTTTGGAAAATCATATGTCAGAGAATTTATCTTAACTGAAGAAATAGAAAGGGCCCTTCCAGTACTGATTGAATGGAAAGAAAAGAGGTATGATCCATATTTTGCCCCGACACTGGATGATATGTTTCAGATGTTTCCTATAGTAAAAGAATACCTGGAAAAAGTAAAGGCAAAGGAGGAAGCGTTATGAGGGGCTTTTATTATGATGAACTGGAAAGGATAAAAAGGCAGGCTGAAGGTAATCCTGACATGACCTCGTGCAGGGATGAGGTAAATGAAGCTGTATGTAAAGTTTCTGACATGAGAGAAACTGCGCGAAGAGAGGGAATTCTGTCACTCGAGGAAGAATATTCAGGATCGGATGATAAAGCTGCTCCGGCAGAAATGGCATTGAAGAAAATGCTGAAATATCTGGTGGATGGAAGGGAGCCCGATCTGATAGAGCATATCGGATTGTCTGTCTATGCCACGAAATGCAAAACGCCTTTGGAAAAGCTCAAAGCTCTTATATATATTCAGGGTGTTCTGATGATACAGGAAGAAACAGAATCAGGAAAGATTCGGGAGAAGCTTGGTGATATGCTCTCGGATGTGTTTCATGATGAGGCAGCAGAGAAC
>JBJELA010000190.1:0-2192 GCA_051878915.1 Candidatus Weimeria sp. | reverse complement strand
ACATAAGTATCTGAAGAGTATGTGCTGATGTCGGGGGATATTTCGATACCTTAAAATCCCAGAGGGTATCTGATGTCGTGAAATCACCGTCTCCCGTATTGACAATATCAGTATATCCGCCTTCAAATGTAAAGCCGTCAAGGACTTTCGGACCATATACATCAAAAAAATGCATGGCTCTGTTTATCATTGTGCGGATATTTTCTATAGTATCGCTGTCCGGGTTTATGGTATCGGGGTCGGTATATACGCCGGCACGATATATACTGTCATAGGCGGTAAGTTTTGCAGCACTAATGATAGAATTATCGTCAAGCCCTTTGATATTATCTATTAAATCGTCACCTTGTCTTACAGGTACGCCGAATATCCCTGCTCCGCGCAGTCCGATGAGGGATATCTTAAAAGCGTCTTCTGCATCTTTGGTTTCCATAAAACGTGTCATATAGTCTACGACCGTTCCTGTTATATACGGTGGTATGTTTTCCTTAGGGTTAAGCGCATCTATGCCTTCTCCCAGCTGCTCTTCCTTCATAGAGCGGGGATTTATGTAACCACCACGCGGCTGCGTTATCTTTTTTATTCTTTGTGTTACCGATGACATATTTCTTCCTCCCGTTGTTTTACATCAGACGCACATTGATACGGCACTTTTTTCGAGCAGTTCGTCAATGCTTAGTCCGAGATAAGACCTGAGCACATCATCTATTTCCTTTATGCTGACCTTCCCAAGGTTTCTTATCCTTTTAGACCAGTACTTGCCGTTCTGTACAATGAAGTCTGCAATATCTCCTAATGTGCCGAGGTCTGCCCTCATAAGGCAGTTGCATGTCCTTATTGAAAGCGACGGGATGTCATCAAGCTTTACCGCCCTCATCTTCTGAGAAGACTGGCCTTCCGGCTGAGGGAATACTTTAGTCTTTTTCTCTTTTTCCTTTTCGGCTTTTATCTTCTCCCATCCCTCAAGTCCGTAACGTAAGTAGTTTAAGTTTGACGGATGCCTTAACTTCCTTAATGCCTTGACTGTTATCTGCCTTGCCCTCTCGCGGGTAAGACCGCCGAGTCTCTGTCCTGTCTCATCGAGCGTCTTTCTTCTGGCATATATCTCTTTTATGCAGAAATATTCATCATCACTTAGACCTGAAAGCGCGTGTTCAAGACCTCTCTTCTGGTCTTCGGTTACAGGCACTATTATGCTCTTATCATCCGGCAGTCCCTCTGTGATGGAGTCGATGAGATTATAAGGATAGACAACGATAGGACCTTCCTTTGCCGCAGCCTTTGACATCGCCTCTATATGTTCCGGTTCATGGACATTTCCTGTCACGACATCGCCTTCAAGCTTCTTCTCGATCAGATGGGACTCGATGGTCCTCATCGACCTTCTCCAGTCATCGCGGTATGCCTCGATGTTTCTGTTGTCAGTCCTTCCCAGAAGATAGTCGCATGAGCAGTCAAGCACATCTGCGATCTTTTCGAGCTTTTCAGCAGGGATGTCCACCCGTCCTTTCTCATAGTTTACTATCGTAGCCTGCGATATGCCTGTTATCTTTGTCATCTCAGCGGATGAGTATCCGCAGTCTTTTAACAGCTGCTTATAACGCTCTTCATTAAACATTGTTCTTCTCCTTTTTACGTTTAGTTTTTCTGAGGGATAAGAAATTTCCTTTCCGCCGTCATGTCACGTTCCTGCTCATATTGATCTCCCTCAATGCTTCCTGCCTTGTGGCAATCTCACGGGACAGCCCGGCATATGACTGCTTTAAGATGTCTACATACGCCTCTAAAGCATTTCTTTTTCCGATAAGGTCGGTATATTCTTCCTTTTTATCCTTATCCTTTTTCAAGATACGCACCCTTGCGTCAGTACGGGCAAAGAGGACGCAGAGGTAACTGTATGCGTTGGTTATGCGGGCTAAGAGTTTTCCTGCATCAAGCATATCCCCGGCACTGTCGATGGAGACAGGGATAGGCGTGTAGTAGTCTCTCGCAAGTATCATGTTAAGCTCTTCAACATCAACTGTAAGTACAGTATCAAATGTAAGAGGCTTCTCTGTATCATTCATAAACAATTCCTCACTTTAAAGAAACGGCATCAGCACTTGCTGAGACCAGGGTTCTGAGGTCTGTCAGAAGGTCTGCACCGACTGATATTACGGTCCAGATCATTACGAATATCAGAATGACTTCGC
>JBJELA010000189.1:0-10590 GCA_051878915.1 Candidatus Weimeria sp. | reverse complement strand
TTAGTTGATGAGATCGAGAAAGGGAATCATATCCAGCAGAGAATCTCAGTAGTTAGAGAATAAGTAAAGCGTAATGCAGTCATTCAAAGAGCGGCAGCCATTGTGGCTGCTGCTCTTTTACTTTATTTAAGGGTGCCTGGAACCATTATTCAATATTGTTATTGCATCTGGTTGTTTTTTTAGGTCCTTAATCCTGTAGATGAACCCTGGCATTGACTTTGGAGTTATGAATTCATAGTCTGTTCTTTTTTGGCACTCTCATGAAGACTGTCAGTAAGGGTTGTGCAGGTGTAATTTGGATGTTGGTGTCAGACACCAAGCCTGGTATATGTGCATAAATCGCAAAACAGAGAATCTGCACGTAGTGATAGCGAATTATTCGAGCCTGGCATACGTGTAGAAATCAAAAAACTAGAAATCTGCACGTAGTGACCGAGATACCGTTAAATTGTTTTCTCCAGTTTTCCGTACTATTTGTCAATTCAAGGGAATTGGTACGGAAACCCACAACTTGTTTTCTTTTGATTTCCGTACCATATGTCAATTCAAGGGAATTGGTACGGAAAATCATGGCTTGCTTTCTCAAGATTTCCGTACCATATGTCAATTCAAGGGAATTGGTACGGAAATTCACGTCCTGCTTTATCCGGTTTTCCGTACTATTTTTCAATTCTTGGGTTATGGTACGGAAAATCATGGCTTGCATTCTCTAGATTTCCGTACCATAAGTCAATTCAAGGGAATTGGTACGGAAATTCACGGCTTGCTTTATCCAGATTTCCGTACCATAAGTCAATTCAAGGGAATTGGTACGGAAAATCATGGCTTGCATTCTCTAGATTTCCGTACCATATGTAAATTCAAGGGAATTGGTACGGAAATTCACGTCCTGCTTTATCCAGTTTTCCGTACTATTTTTCAATTCTTGGGTTATGGTACGGAAAATCATGGCTTGCATTCTCTAGATTTCCGTACCATAAGTCAATTCAAGGGAATTGGTACGGAAATTCACGGCTTGCTTTATCCAGATTTCCGTACCATAAGTCAATTCAAGGGAATTGGTACGGAAAATCATGGCTTGCATTCTCTAGATTTCCGTACCATATGTAAATTCAAGGGAATTGGTACGGATCCCAGCTTGCTTACTAGTGATCATACTGATAATAAAACTGTTGCCTCAGTTTTGCGCTCGTGTTAAAATATCACTCAGGAGCTGAAATCATTCAGCATCGATTTGACCGCATTTATATGCGGATAAGCATGAAACGCTACGCGAAAGGAGGAACTTTGATGAAGTATGTATGTAAGGTCTGCGGTTATATCTATGAAGGAGATGAGCCGCCAAAGGAGTGCCCGAAGTGCCACAAGACAGATGTTTTTGTACCGTTGAATGAGAAGAATCCGTATGCCGGGACAAAGACGGAGAAGAACCTTTGGGAGGCCTTTGCGGGTGAGTCGCAGGCCAGAAACAAGTACACTTACTTTGCCTCAGTTGCAAAGAAGGCAGGTTATGAGCAGATTGCCGCTCTGTTTTTAAAGACAGCAGATAATGAGAAGGAGCACGCTAAGCTCTGGTTCAAGGCGCTTGGACTCTTAGGCGATACTCCGGAAAATCTGGAGGCTGCCGCAGACGGCGAGAATTACGAGTGGACCGATATGTATGACCGTATGGCAAAGGATGCGGATGCAGAAGGATTCCATGAGCTCGCAGAGCAGTTCCGTGGTGTTGCCGCGATAGAGAAGACTCATGAGGAACGCTACAGAAAGCTCCTTAAGAACGTTAAGGCACAGGAAGTCTTCAAGAAGAGTGAGGTAAAGGTCTGGGAGTGTAGAAACTGCGGTCATATCGTAGTAGGTACCGAAGCACCGGACATCTGCCCTGTATGCAAGCATCCACAGTCTTATTTCGAGGTACGCGCTGAGAATTATTGAGGTCATATGAAGTACATAGTGGAGCGGATTTTAGAGCCGGATTATGGCTGTGAGGACAGACCTGACGACTACGTGGCTATGGACAGAGTAGTCCTGAAAGACGAGGATGGTCAGGAGCTTTCCACAAGGATCCCTGATGAGGAGCTGTACGCCAAGGACATAAATGAGGGCGACAGCGTGTATTTTGACAGTAAGAAAAAGATTTTAAAGGCTTAGAGCATTAAAAAGCAGCGGACTGCCCATCGCATTCCGCTGCTTTTCGCTGTTTAGTCAGGAAAAATATATCAGATCGGGAGATATCCGAAAGCTTTGTGCCCGACCTGTGTGTATAGTCAGGAAAAATATATCAGATCAGCTTTTCGACTGCCTCGCGTACGACCTTCATATCAGTGGTAGGCTCGAAACGGGCAATGACATTTCCCTTGCGGTCAATGAGGAATTTGGTGAAATTCCACTTGATCTCGGAGTTATTCTTGTAATCAGGATCGATTTTCTTGAGCATGGCATTCATCATAAAAGCCTTGGCGCCCTTGCCGAATCCCTCGAAGGTCTTCTGGCTCTTGAGATATTTGTACAGGTCAAGCGCGTTTTCGCCGTTGACTTCGCTCTTCTTCATCTGGTCGAACTTTGTGTTGTACTTTAAAGTGCAGAACTCGCGGATCTCCTCATCGGTACCTGGTGTCTGGCCAGCGAACTGGTTGCATGGTACGTCGAGAATCTCAAGTCCCTTGTCGTGGAACTCCTCGTAGATGCTCTCGAGATCCTTGTACTGCGGGGTGAAACCGCAGCCGGTGGCAGTGTTGACGACTAACACGACCTTGCCCTCGAAATCCTTCATAGGTAACTCTGATCCGTCTCTTTTTGTAACTGAAAAATCATAAAAACCGCTCATGGCTTGACCTCCTGTGATAATCCATCACAATAAATAATACACAATTAAATTTTATACAATGTATTATAGCAGATTCATGACAGATGTCAAGACACTTTGAAAAGTAAAAGTTTTTTTTCACGGCATGCTTCTGCGGGGTTTCACGAGAAGTACCTGCGCGGACGATTGAACACCCACAGAAGCCTGCCTGTGAAGCAGGAACCGTGAATAGTAAAAAAGGTCCCGCTCCGCGGGACCTCATGTGAACCTTATCTGAGTCCGTAAACAAACGGACTCTTTTATTTTTTATTACATCGATATATCTGACAGCTGTGAGTTGTCCTCGTCATCCTTTGAACTCGGGAACTTGTAGTCCTTTCCAGGAAGAATGGCATTGAGAACGATGCCGAAGATAGCTGCGAGAGCAAGTCCTGTAAGAGTGATTGATACTCCGCCGATCTCGAAGGTAAGACCATCTGAGAAGCCGAGGCCTGTTACGAGGATTACGGCTGCGACGATCAGGTTTCTTGACTTGGTCAGGTCGACCTGATTTTCTACGACATTTCTGACACCGATAGCGGAAATCATACCATAGAGGATAAAGCTGATGCCGCCGATTATTGAAGCCGGCAGAGAACCGATGATTTCAGCGAACTTAGGTGAGAAGCTGAGGATAATGGCGTAGAGAGCCGCAAGTCTGATGACTCTTGGATCATGGACTCTTGAAAGCTCGAGGACACCGGTATTTTCTCCATAAGTCGTGTTTGCCGGACCGCCGATAGCGCCGGCAAGTGCGGTTGCGAGACCGTCACCGATAAGTGTTCTGTGAAGACCAGGATCTTCGATGAAATTCTCACCGACAGTAGCTGATATTGCTGTGATGTCGCCGATGTGCTCCATCATAGTAGCGATGGCGATCGGAGCCATAACGAGGATAGCGGTCAGATCGAATTTGCAGAGAACGAATGGCTGGACTGAAACGAGCTTTGCTGAAGCAGCTCCTGAAAAATCAAGGATAGCTGAGCCGTCGGCGTTTGTCATTCCGGCCGCGTTAAATATGATGGCGCAGACATATGAGATCACAACGCCCATCAGGATAGGGATGATTTTGAACATACCCTTGCCCCAGACGTTGAAAATGATGATCACTGCCAGAGCAATCAGTGCTAAAAGCCAGTTGGTTGAAGCGTTTGAGATGGCAGAAGGCGCAAGTGAAAGACCGATGCACATGATCATAGGTCCGGTTACGACAGGCGGAAGGAATCTCATAACCTTCGCTACTCCGACTACCTTTATGATAAGTGCCAGAACGAGATAGAGAAGACCGGCAACTACTATTCCGCCGCAGGCGTAAGGGATCTTCTCGCCCATTGTCATATTTTTGTAGATACCGGTGTTAAGATTCGCGATCGTGGCAAAACCACCGAGGAATGCGAACGATGAACCTAAGAAGGCAGGAACCTTTCCTTTGGTGATCAGGTGGAAAAGCAGAGTGCCGATTCCGGCCGCAAACAGTGTGACCTGAACGGAAATGCCTTCTCCCTTGAAATACCCGTTAACTAAGATCGGAACGAGGATCGTCGCCCCGAACATCGCAAACATGTGCTGCAGACCAAGCAGCAGCATCTTCGGCCAGCCCAGAGTTCTGGCATCCTTTATAGCAACTGTTTTTGTGTCCATTTTTATCCTTTCGATACCGGCAAAACCTGGTACAATACATTAACAAACTCCTTTTGCATTATATTCTTTCATCTCTTTAAAATCAATAAAAATGTGTTCAAAATGTGTTATAGTCGTTTAAACCTTCAAAAAAGAGTCTGGAATCTACTGACTAAGAAGCTGGCAGAGAGGCATAACACACTTCTCCATCTCCTCGAAGCTGAGTGGCGTTGTGACTGAGATTACACTGGTGAGTGAGCCGTTTGTGACCATTGCCATCATGTAACCGTCATCTGAGCCGTATATGGATATTTCCGCGCTGTTTACAGATAATTCCTCCACAGTGTCGTAGCTTTTGAACTCGTCGGAAAATCTGGACTCGATTGCTTTCTTATTTTCTGACTGGGCAAAATTCAGCTCGTATTTCTGATCCTCTGAGGTGTAATATATCTCGGCAGTTCCGTCGTCATCCATCAGGTATTCTGTTTGTCCGGCGTCAAATGGCAGGGCCGGTTCGATTATTCTGAAGCCGGCGGCTTTCTCAAGCCCGGCAAGCGAACCGTAATCTGTTCCGGCTGCAGAACCGTCATTACTGCCGCTTACGACTGTATCCGGATTTTTGTCATCCTTTGAGCTGCTTTTGTCAGAGCTGCTGCCGGTTTTTGAGCCATTGCTGGCTGAGCTGCCGGTTTTAGAACCGTTGCTGGCTGAGCTGCCGGATTTAGAACTGTTGCTGGCTGAACTGCCGGTTTTAGAACCGTTGCTGGCTGAGCTGCCGGATCCTGAGCCGCTGCTGACTGAATTGTTGGTTTTTGAGCTGTTACTTGCAGAGCTGCTGCCTGTTGTTGAACTGCTTCTGCCTGTGGCAGAGCTTTTTTCTTTGGAGCCGCTGCCTGTACCCGAAACCGGAGAGGTTGTATCGGAGCTGTCGCTGCCTGTACTCGAAACCGGTGAGGTTGTATCGGAGCTGCCGCTGTCTGCATCATTGCCTGAGCTTAAAAATCCGTCTGCAGAGTCTGACTGAGCAGTGCTGTCTGATGAATCGTCCGCTTTTGAATCGCTTGTGACTGTTTGAGACGCAGGATCCGGTGTCACCCGTGAAATCAGATTATCAGCTGTCACTGAGCCGATAATTACCACAAAGGCAGCCGCGGCGGCTGCAAGAGAAGCAATCCAGCGGCGGCGGAATCTGAAGGTCTTTGACGGCCTGTCCTTTTCAGAGGAGGCTTCAGCCTTCTTCAGGTTCTCGAGGATCCGGTTTTCCATCTCCGGAGTCATAGTCAGGTTTTCCATGACGTCATTGTATTTTATTTTTTTATTCATAGAAATCGTATGCCTCCTTCAGGATGTCCTTTAATTTTTCACGGCCGCGTTTTAAGAGCGAGCGGACCGTGCTTTCTTTCTTGCCTGTGATCTCGGCGATCTGAGCAGTGGATAACTGCTCCTGATAAAATAAATGCACCGGTTCCCGGTATCTGACCGGAAGCTCGGAGACTGCTTCCCAGACGAAGCTTAAGTCCTCTTTTTCATCGGCTGCCAGGCTTTCGTCGAGTTCATCGGTTTCGTGCCTGCTGGCGTAGCTGAGCCTGTTGAGGCAGAGGTTCCTCGCAACTGTAAGGAGCCAGGCCTTTTCGTGCTGACTGCTGTCAAGGTCTGGCTTCATTTTCATGTATTGCAGAAAAACATCCTGGACGATATCCTCGGCGTCTTCTTCATTTTTTAAAAAGCTGTATGAATACCGCAAAAGCATGGTGCCGTATTCATGCAGCATTTGTTCAACCGGTCTGTTCAATCTATTTTTCATCCCCGTATGCTGATTTCAGTGATTCACGGGAAAGTATATGAGATACTTTTTCGTTTGTCAATGTGATCAGGCTGAAAGGTTTACGAGAAAGCTGAGTGAGTTTGACTTTTTGTCAAGCTTTACTGAAGGCTCGTTTCCGGTGATATTTGTCATGACATCACGAAAGACGTCTACAGGAATATAGGTGATGCTGTTCTTTGTGACCGGCTTGCTTCCGTATGAGAGGCCTGCAGTAGTTCCCTCGCCCTTCTGTGCCACGAACTGGTATGAATCCTCACCTTTTACGATGCTTACGTTCATGCCGTCAAAAGCTATCTTCCAGCCGTCGCCTGTCTTTTTTACTTTTCCGCCGAGAGCCTTTGCGAAAGCGTTCATCGGAACCATTACGGTTGTAGAGGCTTTGCCGTCAACGGTTACCCTGGCCTGATAGCCCTTCCTGGAAAGCTTCTTGTGGTCTACGCTTATTACGGTGTTCTTCTTTACAGTCTTTGCTTCAGCAGCTGTGGCGGCTGGATTCGTGGCGAGAAGAAGCGGCTCGCCGTCCTCATCTGTTCCGCCTGTGAAGTTATCGTAGATGTCAAAAATCTTCTGAAGGTCTGCGTCATCTGAGTAGTCAGATGTGGTATACATACCGTCGTCACTTATTTTTTCAGCAGCAGAAGCCGGGGTCATTCCGAAGCCTGTGCCAGCGATAAGCATTGCTGAAAGTACCATAGCGCCTGTTTTCTTAAAATTTCTCTTATTCATGATTATGTCTCCTTAAAAAATGTTGCTGTGTTATTTGAAAGATCTTTCTTACCTTTTCACCCTATATACAAATGAGAGAAGGGAAATGTTGCAGAAAAAAGTGTGAAGAATTTGTGAAATTAGCACTCACCTCTTGACAGTGCTAACAATTCGTAGTATAACTATAGTCGAAGGGTGAGGGAAGAAGGAAAACGAAGAGGTTGAAGCAGAGAGTTCCGGATGAACGAGGTGCTTCACATTAAACGAGACGAAGCGAAGAACTTCAAAGATTATGAGGTTGCGCCTGCAAGGCTTGCAGGTGCCGTACAGAATGGAGGAATGACGTATGTTTATGCCGAGTATTTTTGGAGAAAGTTTATTTGATGATGATTTTGATGACTGGTTTGATTTCAGGATGCCGAAGATGCCTGATATCGACAAGAACCTTTATGGAAGACATGCAAAGAACCTTATGAAGACAGATGTCAAGGAGAACGGAGACAAGTACGAGGTTGCTGTTGATCTTCCTGGATTTGACAAGAATGATGTTAAGGTTGAGCTCAGGGACGGTTATCTGACGATCGGCGCCCAGAAGGCTGTCAACAAAGAGAATAAGGATAACGACAAGTACCTGAGAAAAGAGAGATATGAAGGCTCTGTAAGCAGGACGTTCTACGTAGGCGAGGATATCACTGAGAAGGATATCGACGCCAGCTACAAGAACGGTGTTCTGACTCTTGAACTTCCAAAGAAGGATCAGAAGCAGATCGAGGCCGATACCTCTCATATGATCGAGGTTCACTGATACCTCTTCAGAAGTGAGGCTTGCTGATTCCTCTGTAAACAGGAATTCACGACTATAGTTGTTCGTTAATCATAGTTTTCTCCTTTCTAGGGGCGGCGCGAAGGCGCCGCCTTTTTTTTGTGGACAGAAAGTTACTATTCACAGCATGCTTCTGTGGGGGTTCACGACGGACGGGTCTGATTGGGAATGTGCCGTGAATAGTAATGCCAGAAATGATTTTTACAGTCAGTCGGTAAATCCTGTTCTCGTTGATAAATTCTGTTTTTAGGAATATACTGAGTTTGTAACCGTTGATTTTTACAGGATGGAGAAATATTATGGCTGTCAGATATAATTGGGCGACTTTAGGTGTCGGAGTCATCGGACACGAGCTTGCGGAAGCGATGAAGAAGAATGGCGCGAAGCTTTATTCAGTCGGGAACAGGACGCACGAAAAGGCGGTAAGGTTCGCGTCGGACTACGGTATTGAAAAAGTATATGACAATCCGGATGATATCTTCGAGGATCCGGATGTGGATATCGTCTACATCTCTACGCCTCACAATACTCATATAGGATACCTGCGGAAAGCTTTAAGCGCGGGAAAGCATGTGCTCTGCGAGAAGTCGATCACACTCAATTCCGACGAGCTGGCGGAGGCGGTAGACCTGGCTGCGAAAAATCACGTCGTCCTTGCTGAAGCGATGACGCTTTACCATATGCCTGTATATAAGAAGCTGAACGAGATCATAGAGTCGGGAAGGCTCGGAGAGCTGCGGCTTATCCAGATGAATTTCGGCAGCTACAAAGAGTACAATATGGCGAACCGCTTCTTCAATATGAATCTCGCAGGAGGAGCGATGCTCGATATCGGAGTGTACGCGCTTTCGTTTGTCAGATGGTTCATGAGCGAAACGCCGGATCAGGTTGTTTCTCAGGTGAAATACGCACCGACCGGAGTGGACGAGCAGGCGTCGGTGCTTCTTATGAATCCGAAGGGAGAGATGGCAACAGTCATCATTTCGCTGCACGCGAAGCAGCCAAAGCGCGGCACTATCGCGTTTGATAAGGGATACGTGGAGATTTATGATTATCCGCGCGCAGAGAAGGCGGTCATCACCTACACAGAGGACGGACATAAAGAGGAGATCGACCTCGGAAGCACTTCTTCGGCTCTTTCATATGAGGTGAGCGACATGGAGAAGGCAGTGGATCTGATGAAAAAGTCAAAAGGCACACTTTCACCGCTCTCACCGGAGATTGACGCGATCACACATCTGACGTACACAGAGGATGTAATGCGCATCATGACAAAATGCCGCAGGGACTGGGGCATGAAATACCCGGAAGAGTAAGGTAATTATACTGTGGTTTCAAAAATTAGATCAAAGCTTTACGACAGCTCAAAAATCGATTGGGCTGACCTTCTTTTTACAAAGGATAAGCTGTGGGCGATAATGCTGCCGCTTATCATAGAGCAGCTGCTGAATTCATTCATGGGAATGATGGATACAACTATGGTAGCGCGTGTCGGAGATGCTGCGGTATCAGCCGTGTCGCTGGCCGATTCGATAAATACGCTGGTGATCCAGGTGTTCTCGGCATTGGCGACCGGTGGCACGATAGTCTGCTCCCAGTACCTCGGACAGGGCGACAGGAAAAGCGCGAATAAGGCTGCGGCACAGGTCGCTCTGGCGGTGCTTTTCATAAGCCTTCTGATATCGGTGTTCTGCATAGTATTCAGGGTACCGCTTCTTCATCTGATATTTGGAGAGACGGATCCTGCGGTCATGGAATACGCCTTATCATATTTCTTTATTACCTCGTTTTCATTTCCGTTTTTTGCTCTGTTTGAGGCAGGTTCGGCATTTTTCAGGGCGGGAGGCAACAGCCGGTATCCGATGATAGTCTCTCTGGTCTCAAACTGCCTGAATATCGCAGGAAACGCTGTCCTTATTTTCGGATTCAGAATGGGAGTCGCTGGAGCCGCGCTTTCGACGCTGTTTTCCAGGATTTTCTGCTTTGTGGTCATCTACGTGTCACTCCGCAGACCAAAGCAGGATATAGTCATAAGAAATTATTTCGCGATAAGACCTGACCTGAAAATGATCAGGCGTATCCTGATGATCGGCGTGCCCTCCGGAATCGAGAACGGCATGTTCCAGTTCGGAAAGCTCGCGATCCAGTCGTCTGTTTCAACTCTTACCGCCATGCAGATGTCAGCTGAGGCGATGACGGTTATTTTTGAAAATCTGAACGGTATCGCCGGCATCGGAACCGGTATCGCCATGATGACAGTTGTCGGACAGACCATCGGCGCCGGCCGCAGGGAAGAGGCGAAGTACTACATGGTAAAAATGTCCGTTTACGCCGAAGCCCTGATCATTATCAGCTGTATCACGGTTTATCTGCTTGCAAAGCCGGTGCTTCTGATCTCGGGACTGTCCACGGGAGCCGTGAACCTCAGCATGTTCATGCTGGGCTGGATCTCTGTGATAAAGCCGGTTGTCTGGGTGTGCGCCTTTGTCCCGGCGTACGGCATGAGAGCGGCCGGCGATGTGAAGTTTACCATGATAGTTTCTACGCTTGTGATGTGGCTGTGCCGGGTGGTGCTCGCGACTGTGCTGATCAGAGTCTTCCACTTCGGCCCGATGGCTGTCTGGATCGGTATGATGACAGACTGGGCGATCCGCGGGATCATCTATATCCATCGTTTTCTAAGCGACGCGTGGCTCCGCCATAAGGTTATTTAATAAAAAGTGCCGTGAATCAATGTCAGTTAGTTAAGGACAGTAAGACAAGGAGATATTGATG
>JBJELA010000188.1:0-2201 GCA_051878915.1 Candidatus Weimeria sp. | reverse complement strand
CAAAGCTTAGCGAAAGCCGTTTCCCATGTGTTTGAAGCCGGTGACTGAGCGCATGGGTACGTTCAGGCGACTGCTGCCCTCAGGCAGCGTATGCTAAATTATCTTCAGCGTTTAAATTTAATTTGAGATTTGACGCATCATCCTGCGGCTCGCTTCTAAAGCTTCAAGATCCCTGTCGAGACCTTTACTACCCCTTGAAACAATCCTATTATATCATCTTTTCTTAAAAAAATAAAATTTTCTCAGGGAAAAATATAAAAATCGGACCATATCAGGGCGTATATACGCTGTTTTTTCAATAAATCATCAATAGCACTGGACAAAGACGACTATTATACATTACTATATATTATGATTATCTCAGAGGTGAGAAGAATGCCTCTGGTCAGTTTCCGGTGCCAGGGCTGGCGCCGGAGGGAAGGGTTATTTTTTCAGGAGAAAATATGGATTTTTTAATGGCGACAGGAACGGATATTTCAATTGCTTCGATGACAGTAAGGCTTCTGATCTCTCTTGTTATGGGCGCGCTGATCGGGCTCGACCGGGAGACATCAGGGCATCCGGCGGGAGTGCGCACTTTTTCATTTGTGTGCCTCGGGGCCTGTCTTACCATGATCACAGGCGAGTATCTTTTTACAGTCTACAGTCAGGTCGATCCGTCCCGAATCGCGGCGCAGGTCATCAGCGGGATCGGATTTTTAGGTGTTGGCACGATAGTGGTCACCGGCAAGAATTTTGTCAGGGGACTTTCCACAGCAGCAAGTCTCTGGGCATCAGCGGCTCTGGGCATAGCAGTCGGTTCAGGCATGATACTTGAGTCGGTTATTTTTTTCGGTCTGATGATGTTTGTAGTTCTCGTGCTCACTCCGCTGAGTCATCGTGTAGATGAGACAAACCGCAAAATCGAGCTGTATCTGGAGATAGAAAAGGGAGATTACATCCTGAAATTCTTTGACCACATGAAAAATCAGGGCTACGAGGTACAGAGCTTTGAGAGGCAGAAGTCTGAATCAGTCGTAAAAAGCGACATCGCGCTTCTTGTTTCGATCGACCTGAAGAAGCGGAGAAGCCATTCGGACGTGATAGGCGACATCAGCTCACTCTCGTACGTCAGATATGCCGAGGAAATAAAGTGAAAATTATGTACTATTCACGGCATGCTTCTGTGGATAGTAACGTTCATTTTTTCTTAAAAACAGTTGCGAACCGGCTGAAGTAATGATAATATCTGTTTAGGAGTATTTAATAAACTGCGTCAGTCCTGAGTCTTACGAAACTCAGCTGATCATGAGAAAAGAAAGAGAGGAACTCTATGAACACACCTGTTATCATTGCAATTGTCGTAATTGTCCTGATAATTCTTCTGACATCATTTTTAAAGATCGTTCCGGAATCAACTGAAGCCATAGTTGAGCGGCTGGGTAAGTACAACCGCACCATGCATGCCGGAATCAATATCAAGATCCCTTTTATCGAGTCTATCCGCGCGAGAGTATCACTTAAGGAGGCTGTGCTTGACTTCCCGCCGCAGCCGGTCATCACAAAGGATAACGTCACGATGATGATCGATTCAGTCGTGTATATGAAGGTTTTCGATTCGATGCTCTACACCTATAAGATCTCAAATCCGAGACAGGGTGTTGAGACTCTTTCAGCCACGACCTTAAGAAACCTGGTCGGAGCCCTGACCTTTGATGAAACCCTTACCTCCCGTGATACTATAAACGCGAAGCTTCAGTCAGAGCTCGATGAAGCCACTGACGCCTGGGGAATAAAGATCACCCGTGTCGAGGTGAAGAATATCCAGCCGCCTAAGGACATCCAGGAGGTCATGACCAAGCAGATGAGAGCCGAGCGCGAGAAGAGACAGGCCATCACCGAGGCCGAGGCCCATAAGCAGTCTGTAGTTACCACTGCAGAGGGTGACAAGCAGGCAAAGGTCCTTGCAGCGGAGGCAGAAGCAGAGGCAGCTGTAGCAAGAGCTGAAGGTGAGGCTAAGGCCACGAGGCTCCGCGCGGATGCACAGGCTTATGCATTAAAGACTCTTACAGAATCAGGCGTATCTCCTGAGGTATTAAAACTTAAGAGCTATGAGGCCATCCAGGGAGTCGCAAACGGTAATGCGACAAAAATCTTTATGCCGTCAGCCCTTCTTGACGATGTCGCCCTTCTCGTCCGGCACGATGATGTCGTTCAGGTTG
>JBJELA010000187.1:0-2209 GCA_051878915.1 Candidatus Weimeria sp. | reverse complement strand
CCGATTTTCACTACCGACCCACCTCTTTGCGTGGAAGTTTATCAAATATAACCATCTGTTATTTTCCACAGACTTATTTCTTCCCAATGATTTATTAATATGATAGCATATATATATTTATCCTACCAATAGGAAAAGCCGCCCCGGAAAGTCCAAACGTACACGAAAATCCGTCCGGCATACAAGCGAATTTTCTTCATCGGTTTTTCCAACAAAGCAGAACGGTACAGCAAGATTGGTCTTTGAATAGTCTGCAATCTAACAGATCGAAAAAACTGTATCAATTACTTTTAGTCTCATTACGTCTTCCTCACAAATTCTGATTTTTCACTCTATGCCTTGAACTCCAACGGATCTTTTGTATTCTGGTTGAACGGCATATTATCCGGAGTGATCTCTTATCCCGTTCGTCCTGTCCCATATTTTCAAGAGTCTCATAAAATTTTGTTTGTTCCTCTGTGAATTCCATGCAGCCTCCATACTCACCTTTATTATAGTACTTGTTAAACGAACACCTATAAGTTATACTTCGTCAAGTACTAATGAATGAGGTGACATCTATGATATTTTATTTTTCTTCAACTGGCTCAGATAATGGAGGTCATCAGCAGATATCACTTTTGTAAGTCTGCTGATGCGGCATGTACTTCATTTCTTGTAAAATTTCAGGATAAAGGCGTAAAAAATATCTTGACATATCGAAATTAATAGATATAATATACAACATGAACGCAGTTGATATCTTTAAGGCATTAGCAAATGATAAGAGACTTCAGATCCTTGACTGGCTGAAGGAACCGGAGAAGAATTTTCCGCCGCAGGGACTGCACATTCCGGAAGGAGACAGCTTTGACAACTCAGTCTGTGTCGGGAGCATCCAGGACAAGGCAGGGCTGTCGCAGTCGACTGTATCACATTATCTGGATATGCTTCAGAGGGCAGGATTACTGGAATCTGCCCGCTATGGCAAATGGACCTACTACAGGAGGAATGAGGCGAATATACAGAAGCTGTCAGATTACATAAAGAAGGAACTGTGAGAAGCTGCTCATCAGAGATGGGCAGCTGATGTTTATATGCTATATATCGACAATACGCGATATAAAGATAAGAAAGGAAGATTAATTATGCATTTTGCAAGCAATGTAGTAAGACCACCTTATGAGGGAAGAAGCGCGTACCTGCAGGTAACAAGCGGGTGCAGTCACAACGCATGCAGGTTCTGCACGTATTATAAGGATGCTCCATTCAAAGTATCACCGGATGAGGAGATTGTGGAAGACCTGAAGGAGCTCAGAAGCTATGGGGTATCATTTCCGCGTATCTGGCTTCAGGGTGCAGACCCGTTTATCCTTAGCTTTGACAGACTTAAGAGGATAGCGGAGATGATCCATGAGTATCTGCCTTTTGTAAAGACTATCGGCGGGTATGGAAGGGTGGACAGTCTGAGAAACAAGACTGTAGAGCAGCTTAAGGAACTGAAGAAGCTCGGCTATTCCGGAATTGTATTTGGTGTAGAATCTGGCGATGAAAAGGTACTTACATATATGAATAAAGGATATCATGCGGATGAGATAGTACCTCAGCTTAAAAAAATGGATGAATCCGGTATACCATTTGAGGTGATTTTTTTAAGCGGACTTGGCGGTAAAGGATATGGCCTTGATCACGCCAGAAAAACTGCCGAAGTCTTTAACCAGATTCATCCGGACAGGATCCTTATAGCCGGTCTTACGATCTTTCCTGATACTCCTCTTATGAAAAATGTAATGAACGGTGATTTTGAAGAAGCAACAGAGGGTGAAAGGATTCTTGAGCTGAAGGAATTTTTAAAGAACCTGAAGAACGATACACTTATCGATGCGACTAATGCATCGATCATCACGACGATATACGGCAGGATACCGGAGAAAAAACAGGAGATGATCAACCGCCTGCAGAGAATCTATGATACCTATGGCGAGAGCGGACTCCGAGATGCAAGGGAATCACTGGAGGTGATATAAAAGTCATCAGTAAGGACTGTGCGTATATAGCCATCTTTACGCTTCAAAAACAATCCTTTGTGCATCGGCATCTGCTGCCGCATGCACACCAAACGGAATGATGCAGCGCGGCGCGGCGTTACCAACATTGATATTTGCCAATATCGGCAGTGAATCGTCAGCGACAACTCTATCCCCCGACCAGTTCGTCCTGCAATTTAATC
>JBJELA010000186.1:0-2213 GCA_051878915.1 Candidatus Weimeria sp. | reverse complement strand
CGTAGCTCAGCTGGATAGAGCACTTGGCTACGGACCAAGGTGTCGGGGGTTCGAATCCTCTCGGGCACGCGAATTAAAAGAACGGAATCCTGATGGATTCCGTTTTTTTGTATTAAACAGTAACAAAAATAATTCACTTGCCGGACGGCTTTATGTCAAGTGACGAAAAGTACGCTGCCCCTATGATAAATACGAGCAGATAAATAAGCACAAAGACGCCTGATATGATAAGTCCCGCTGTGACAAGTCCGTTCCGCTTCTTTTCATTTTTTCCGTATAAAAAACCGAATACTATTGAAGCCACGGCTGACGCAAGTCCGGCTATCCAGCTGAACATGATAAGGATATATGCTGCGATCCCGAGAAAAAAGCACAGCAGTTTATATGTGATAATTTTTTTGTCTTTCATAATAGTTTATGATAAACTAAAAAGTAATTTCAGTCAATCAGGAGGAAGCTATGGTTATTGTCCTTGACAGCCAGGTTATCAATTACTCGCACGACGGCAGTGAAAACGGAAGGCCTCTCGTTCTTCTGCACGGTAACGGCGAGGATCTGCATATTTTTGACGAGCTTACGGATTCTTTAAAAAATGACTACGACATCTACCGTATGGACAGCCGCGGCCATGGACTCTCTGCCTGCCCGAAGGAGCTTCATTACAAGGATATGGCTCACGACACTGAGCTTTTCATCCGTGAGCTCTCCATTGAGAAGCCTCTTGTCGCAGGCTTTTCTGATGGTGGGATAACCGCTCTCCTGCTTGCTATGACGCGTTCAGACCTTATCTCCGGGATAATCGCCTGCGGCGCCAACTCCTCTCCTGACGCGCTGACATTTGCCTGCAGACATGAAATAAAAAAGACCTACAGGGCAAAGCTCAGTTCCGGTGAATTCCAGAAGGACCTGGACACCATTTCGAGCGAGGTCTTTGCGCAGACAGGCGAGCTTGAAAAGCTGATGCTCACTGAACCGGACATTTCAACCGTCGCCCTTTCCCACATTAAGGTTCCGGCCCTTATCCTTGCCGGTGAAAACGATGTGGTAAAATCCTCCGATACCAGAAAAATAGCTTCCGCGATCCCACACGGCAGGATGGAGATCCTGCCTGGTGAGAATCACGAAAGCTACGTAATCCACAGCACTAAGCTTGAAAAATATATCAGGGATTTTACTTATTCTTATTCGGAATAAGCTTTTCTGTTCCACCCATGTAAGGCCTTAAAACCTCCGGAATGCTTACTGTTCCGTCTGCATTGAGGTTATTCTCAAGGAAGGCGATAAGCATACGTGGAGGCGCTACCACGGTGTTGTTAAGAGTATTGGCAAAATACTTCGTACCGTCTGCGGCCTTGACTCTGATGCCAAGTCTTCTGGCCTGAGCGTCGCCTAAGTTCGAACAGCTTCCTACCTCAAAGTACTTCTGCTGTCTCGGACTCCATGCCTCGACGTCGCAGCTCTTTACCTTCAGGTCTGCCAGGTCTCCTGAGCAGCATTCAAGTGTACGGACAGGGATATCCATGCTCCTGAAGAGCTCTACTGTGTAGCTCCAGAGCTTGTTGTACCAGTCCCAGGCTTCCTCCGGCTTACATACCACGATCATCTCCTGCTTCTCGAACTGATGGATCCTGTAGACACCGCGCTCCTCGATTCCATGAGCTCCCTTCTCCTTTCTAAAGCAAGGTGAATAGGATGTCATAGTATAAGGCAGATCAGCCTCATCATTTAAGGTATCCTTGTAGCGGCCGATCATAGAATGCTCTGAGGTACCGATCAGGTAGAGGTCCTCTCCCTCGATCTTGTACATCATGGCGTCCATCTCTTCGAAGCTCATAACTCCGTCTACTACTGCAGAATGGATCATATATGGAGGGATGCAGTAGGTGAATCCCTTGTTTATCATAAAGTCTCTGGCGTAAGCGAGAACTGCTGAATGAAGTCTGGCGATGTCGCCTAACAGATAGTAGAAACCGTTGCCGGCTACTTTTCCGGCGGAATCAAGATCGATTCCGTTAAAGCTCTCCATGATGTCAGTATGATAAGGGATAGGGAAATCAGGAACTACCGGGTCTCCGAATCTCTCGATCTCCTGGTTGTACGAATCGTCAGGTCCGATAGGTACTGACGGATCGATGATGTTCGGAATCACCATCATATCATCGTGAACCTTCTGTGAGTATTCCTTTTCCTTCTCCTCGAGCTCAGCAAGCCTT
>JBJELA010000185.1:0-10779 GCA_051878915.1 Candidatus Weimeria sp. | reverse complement strand
CATGGATATCTGTATCATCGGACGTTATATTTTTTACAGTGTCATCAATCTTCTTCGTCTCGCCTGCTGCCTTGAAGACAGCGCGTGCCCTCTCCAGGTCATCGCTCCGGATATGGTAGGTATTTACTATGTCAGCAATGCCCTCCTCGTCATTCTGCTCCATCAGGGCAAAAAGCAGCTGCATAAGGCTTTTTACGCTGAGGTTATGCTCGTATGCCTTTTTATACCAGAAGGCCGCCTCGTCAAAAAGAAAGAGCCTCGCGTAAGCGTAACCGATATCGTGACAGATGTCTCCGTAAATATCTCTCTTCAGGTCTCCCGACGCCAGAATGCTCTGATAGGCGATAACAGCCTTCCTGATATTGCCGTTTTTTACCAGCAGATCCGCCCTTTTCTTTTTCTTCTCTACAGGGGAAAGCCCAGCCTGAAGCTGAACCTCACGGACTGTGTCCTTTATCTCCTTTGGCGTCAGGTACCCGCAGGATGACAGGATCATCCCGATAAGCACATGAAACGGAGTCTTTGCGTTCCGTCCCGAACGCAGCCTCTCCGCAAGCTCCCTGTAACCAGCCTCATCAGAGATCCAGGTAATAAGCTCATCAGAAATAAAATCAGCCTCCAGGATATCTGTATGGTGAAAAATAAACCAGCTCAGTTCCTCAATCGAGTAGATATTTACAGAGACGCTTTCTATGTAAAAAGGAGCGGCCGCAATAGGCCTCTTACAAAGTATCAGTTCACCCATTTAATCAATCCCAATCGTAGTAGTAAAAGTCTTTCCGCTTCCTCTGGCTATTTCTCCGAATCCCAGATCAAGGATTTTTATGCTGACCTTCTTATCTGAGACAGGGGTCGCCGTGATACGGAGCCTGGTTAGCCTGTTCTCCCTTACAGGAAGATCCTTAAGCTTTAGTACGGATACTACAGTCTTTCTCGAATCAGGCTTTCCGATGTAGATCTCCACCTCAGGAGAGCCATCGAGGATTGCCTCACACTCGCCCTTCTCCTCATACCAGCTCTCGCCGGCTCTGATCAGCTGATAAAACTTCATCTCATTTAAGTCGGAAACCTTCAGGGAGACATTCAGCTTGAGCTCATGGTCACCTACATAGGTATAGCCCCAGTTAACGCTCTTTGTCTTTACCATACCGGCAAATACAGCGCCTCTGGTATAGAGATTCTGACCGATAAAAACCCTGTGCCCTAAAAGCGCTCTCTGAAGAGACAGGTTCATCCACTCTCTTGAAAACCCTGAGCCGGTCAGATATATCGCGGATACAGGATTTCCTTCAAGCATCTGCTTTAACACATCATCAAATGACGAGTCCTTGTCATTTTCATCAAGTGTAAAATACTTCTCATCAAGAGTAATGAGTTCTCCGTCGTCAGAAGCATTTTTATTCAGCCTCAGCGCGTAGACATTTAATCCCTCGCACTCAAAAAGAGCCATATCATGCTTCCTCAGCTCAGGCATCTGCGAGAGACAGTAATAGTAAAACGCTTCTTTCTTATCGATGACCGCTGTCTTCTGGCTGTCTATGCCTATCCTTGACGCGCATGAGCCGAATAGGGATACGGCCTCCTTTGTGACATCCTGCACGCAGAAGACTACCATCTCAGTCTCCCTTATCCCGCTCATGTTCTGTGCCATCTCAAAGAGTCTTCTCAGGTAAATGGTAAAAATATCCGAAGCCTCATAAAGACCGGCATCGACTATGATCTTCTCTCCCGACAGAGCTTTCTGGTAAAAATCCTCTACCGGAGTAAAACCGCTCTGGTCAGCCCGGCTGACAGCCTCCTCTCCGGTATACCATTGTCCTATTCCGTCACGCTTGGTCACTGCCATCGGAACACAGTAATTTTCCTCTCCATAGACCAGTGATACTGTGGTAGGCTCAGCTCCGTCAGGATTTATGTAGCTTATCAGGGCACGGTCCTTTGAAATATCTATCCCGTAGACAGCTCCTGTTCTTGTCCTCACTTCATTTTCCATATATCACACCATCGAAAAAAGGTCATCAGAGGATATATCAAGCCTTAAGTATTCCTTAATGCTCTCAAGAAGCGCTTCATCCCCCGCCTTCTCTTCCTCGGATATCTCGTTAATAAGTCCGAATCTGCTCTTTACAACACCATCAGGATAATCCTGATTTGAAACTGTACCGCTGTCAAGGCGCTCACCCTTCTCATTTCTTATCTCATACCAGGCGCTTTCACCTCTGAAAAGTACGAGCGACGCTATATAGATGCCGTCATAGACCTCATCCATCTCGAGGATCTTCTCATTCTCCTCACCCGGATTAAGCACGGCAGTAAGCTGCTGCCCGAAGTCAGCCTTAGTCTCGATAAACACTCTTTCATAGAGGCCGAACTCCCTGATAAGACGAATGTCCATCCTTTTGTAGAATGAAAAATAAGTCCCGTTCATCACATTTGCGGTAAGAAGCTCTCTCGCAACCGTAAGCTCATTCGGCTTTAAGGTGCCTGTTTCGGCATAGTGCTTAAGCAGCGCGGTCTTTACGCTTGCGTTAATATTTTTATCAGATACATAAGCATCCTTTATCAGCTTGAAGAAATCCTCATCAGGGTTTTTGATTTTCCCGAGCACATATCTGTCTGAAAAATATGTGAGCACAGCCTTTATAAGCACCTGGTCAGGATGAACAAGCCTGCACGACATAAAGACTTCAGCAGTCTCAGGGTAGTCTCCCTCCTCATACATCTCCTGCTCCAATATCCGCTCAGAAAGCTCGCTTACATCAAGCCCTCTCGCGTTTGCGTACTTAAATACAGAGATGAGCTCATTCGTAGGGGCCTTGTAATACCTGCAGAGATACTCCAGGGTCACAGTATTTGACAGATAGTGAGCTATGAGCCATGTGCAGAGCGATGTAAGAAACTGATCAGGGGAAGCGTCCCTGCACATTCCTGTAGCCAGATGCAGAAGCAGGTTCTCCGGAACGTCAAAGGCATAGACATCCTTCATAAGAGCAAATGCCTGCTCAAGCCTTTCTTTTTCGATAAGAGTCCTTATGTAGAATGATACAACCGGCAGGTCTCTGCCCCTTAAGTCCAGGTCCCCTGGAATCTCATCTATGCAGATATCCTCAAAGGCATTTGAGCGGATGAGGCTGTCCGAGTAAGAAGGCTCGAGATCCGGAGTAATATGTACCTTTGCGGCAGAATCATCAGCCATCTCATCTGATAATTCAGGGAGAAGCTTTTCGGTATAGAATAATTCCCTTTCAGAAAAAATACCGTTCTGGTTCGTAAGAACTGTAAAGAAGTCATCGCTTCCCACAGAAATTATGGCTGAATGACTGTGAAGCTCCGTTACATAAGGCTTTTCAAGCTGCCTTGTATATACAGAGAGCTGTCCCGATTCCTGTGAAAGGCAGAAGACCTTAAGGGCATCCTTAAGTACATACAGCTTTTCCTTCAGATCCTGGTCGAAGAAATTACTCTTGTACAGGTCTCTGTAGATAACAGACAGATAGTCATCAATATCCTCCTGCTGAAGCTTTTCTATCGCGAAACGCTCTATCTGGCTCCTGTAGGAATCGTAGATATCCGGCTGTCTGTCCTTATACATGATGACATTCACATACAGATACTTCCGTTTTTCCTCGGAAAGCTCACTGTCATCATATGAAAAATAAAGGAGCAGCAGGCGTGGCAGCATATCTGTATCTGACTCGTCGAGGCAGTACATGTAATTCTCATAGATACCTGTCAGATTGAGGTCTAACTCGATACCCCTCTTATACCAGACCGCGTACTCTGTTCCAATGCGTCTGTTCCTTAAGAGATAAGAGATAATGGCCGAAAGCAGCGCCGTATCGTCATATCTGTCAAAGAGCTTTCCGGCAAAGTCAAATACAGCTGTGCTGTAGTCCTTCATGTCATAGAGAAATTCTGAGATATATGGCACGATCTCACGGCTTAAAACACCATTTCTCTGTCCGAACCTGAGTATTCCCAATGAGAAGCTGTCGAGCTGTCCTATATACTGCGGATAGGCATTCATCACATCAAGTGCCTCCGCGTACAGGATCGGAGAATAGTGGCCTCTGTTGATCCATTTTCTGATATCGGTCAGACGCTTAAGCGGATTCTCGCTGTAGTCCTTTTTAAGAAAAAGCAGAAACCAGAAAACCCTTGCGTCATCAAGCTCGTTTTCTATCTGTTCTATCTCTGCTGTTATCCTGTCCAAGTATCCCTCTTCAGAATCTAAAAGAGAACAGAGATACAGAAGAAAGGCCCACTCAAAGCTCTTCTTATCCGTTATCATCTCTTTAAGCATTGCTATCGTAACAAGAGCATCCTTCTTGTCCCCTGCAACGATCTGAGCCATTGTCCTGTACAGCAGAGCAAAAATATCCGTTGGATTCTTATCGAGAAAATACTCACAGGCTTCGGTGGCAGACTTTAAAAATTCATCTGTATCCGTCTTTCTGAGCCTGAAATCCAGGTATCCGTTTAAGGCGTTACAGATAACCCGCTTCCTCTCGCGGCTGGTCTCATATACTTTTTCATCACGTCCATAGGTGGAAACAGTAATTTCCTTCTCTATCAGGATGCCGTTTCCCTTTATGACAAGCTTTGTAGTGTTTACCCCCGGATGGATGCGGTCATTTTTTATAAAAAAGGGAACCTCGAGAGTACCGCCATAGAAATCGTCATCGCCTGCCTGCGTCATGCCCAGAGTAACAAAGCTGTCATCCGGCACAGAAAACGAGAGCGATACATATCCGTCGGTGTTTCTTGTTATACGGAAAGTCTCCTTCACATCCTCGTTTACCGCGTAATAATTCAGATCGCTCGGAAATACATGCAGGCGGATAGGATCCTTTAAGCTGTTCTCACAGAGAAAGCTCTCAAGGGCCAGAGGAGTATAGCCCATGGTACCGGTAAGAGCCCTGTAGCTCAGATAAGCCTCCGGAAAATGCCTCCGGAGAAGCCTCTTGAAATCGTCTGACGCAAATACGGAAATCGCAGTCCTGCGGTCATTTTTTTCAAGCTCATAGAGATCAGAGAGCTCACGGATCTCTCCGCTGCCGGTCTGCGGATACCTCTCTGTAACCGTAAACGAATAAGGAATCGTAAGATTATGGCCATCAGTTATGACTGTAAAATGACCGTCGAGCTTTATTCCAGGGCAGAATCCTTTTGTGTGCGCGCAAAAATAAAGACTTATATCTTTTCCTGAAAAATCACTCTGCTCCACAGTGACATAGGCGTTCGAGGAGTAGATCTCACCCTCGAGCAGCATATCACTGTCAGTATAAATGCGCAGACTACCGTCTATATCTCTGCCCTCTTCTCCGCTTTTTTCTATGAAGGCCGGATCACTCAACGGCTTTGGAAAACTGCGCTCGAATTCGCCATTCGCGAGACGCTGGATTTTTTCTTTCAAAGAAAAGTCCTTTCTTTACATAAATGTGAAAAATACTATAATGATTATAAATGTTTTTATGTTTTTATTCAACAAAAAGGAGTTATTAAAAATGTTAAAACACAAAGACCACTTTCACGGAAGCGACCTTGAGCTTATTGAAAAAATGTACGGTATAAAGAAAGAGGAAATCGTAAGCTTTTCCGCAAACGTAAACCCTCTCGGAATCTCTCCAAAGCTCGCGGGCGACCTGTCAAAGCATATCCACTGTATTGAGACCTATCCCGACAGGGACTACGCTGACTTAAGAAAATCCATAGCCTCCTACGCCTCCTGTGATGAAAAGGATATCATAGTAGGAAACGGCTCTACAGAGCTTATCTCACTCTTCATCGAGGTCACAGCTCCAAAAAAAGCCCTGATACTCGGTCCTACCTACTCTGAGTATGAGAGAAGCATCTCTCTGTGCGGCGGTCGTACGTCTTACTACCCGCTCCACGAGGAGAATAACTTTGAGCTGCCTGTAGAAGATTTCATAGATCATCTGACGGACGATCTCGACCTTATCGTACTCTGCAACCCGAACAATCCTACATCATCGGTTATTACAAACAGGGATATGAGACGGATCCTCGACTCCTGCAAGGAGCACGATATCTATGTGATGGTCGACGAGACCTATGTCGAGTTCGCGAAAAACGAGCCGGAGATCACCTCGATCCCTCTTACTGCCGACTACAACAATATCATCGTGCTGCGCGGCACATCGAAGTTTTTCGCAGCGCCGGGACTGCGCCTCGGCTATGCCGTAACAGGCAACGAGGATCTTCTGAAGGAGATAAATCAGAAAAAGAATCCGTGGATGATCTCGTCCTTAGCTGAAGAAGCCGGCAGGATCATGTTCTCGGATTCCAATTACATAAACGCTACAAAAGACCTTATTTTTACTGAGAGAAAGAGACTTTTTGATATATTTAAAAATAGTACGGCCTTTAAACCGTACTATCCTAATGCGAATTTCATGCTGCTTCAGATTATGACGCCATCTGAAGACAGCCATTCACTTTTTGAAAAATGTATCCGGCAGAAGCTGATGATCCGCGACTGCTCTACTTTTCCATTCCTCTCAGACCGCTATATCCGGATCTGCTTTATGAAGCCTTCGGATAATGACCGGCTTTTAGAAGTCCTGCAGCCTTAGTCTTTTCTATGGCTGTAAGGATCACAAACATAAGAACGCTGTATATAGGCCAGGTGATCAGGTTCTTTATAAGCCTCGGCAGAAGCAGGGCCTTGAAGGCCTGTCCATAAAGGATTGAAAGCCAGATCGTGTTTAAAATGATATTGTTGATGACTGTGACCAGCCCGTGCGATACAAAGCATCTGACAATGCCTGTCTGCCGCCTGTAAAGAAACAGGCCGTAGATGAAGGCCGAGAGCATTGCTCCGACTGTAAATCCAGGGAAAAATGCCCCGTCAGGTCTTAATGCGTAGTTGATGATATCAAGGGCTGCCGCCGCGAAGGCACCTGTTACCGGTCCGAACAGCGCATCAATAAGCACTATCGGTATCCAGGCAAGGCCGATATGGATGAACTGGCCTATGTTTATGGTCGAGACCATGTTCAGTACAGCGGATAAGGCCATAAGCATGGCAACTGTGCAGAGACTTCTCACACTTTTCAGCTCTGCAGCCGAATCCTTAATTTTACGGAAAAAATCAGACATAAAAAAACCTCCTTTGCAGTATTCCTTTAACCGCACAGGAGGGCGTCTCTTCCATGCAGCAGCGGGATGCGACCATAAAACCGCGAGCCCTTGGCTCTTCGTTCCGATGACAACTCCCTGTTCACCAGACACTTAACGTAATACAGTCTACTCTGCGTTCCAATTAATTTTTACTAAAAAAGTATAACATACTTTTTTCATGTGTCAAGAAAAACAGGCAGCTTTTAGCCGCCTGTCTTTCTTTTTCTATAAGTATTTCTTTTTCCAACCTGTTTTTATTACTGTACTGAGTACAGAAGATCGCCATATGTAGGATATGGCCAGAGCTCATGCGGAACACGGCTCTCAAGCTCATCGATAACCTCACGGAGAGATTCCATATCCGGAAGGATAGTGTATCTGTTGTAGGTAGCAAGCTCCTTTACGTCAGACATATCATCTTCCTTTGCTATATCAGAATCGAGCTTATTTAATCTGCTGTAAAGAGTCTCAACCATTTCAGCAGCCTGCTTCAGAAGCTCCTCCTCTGTTGTGGTAGGAACGCCTGTGCCAGTGCTCTTCATATCGTTGATGGTCTTTGCGAGGAACTGCTCATAGCGTAAAGCTGCGCCGATGATCTCATCCTTTGTCATATCAGAGAGAGTCTGGGCCTCGATGTTGATCTGCTTGTAGTAGTTCTCATAGCTGATCTCATATCTCGAACGGATCTCAACCTCTGTGTAAACCTTATTCTTTGTAAATACCTCGATTGACTCTGGTGAGATGAACTCCTCAGTAGCCTCAACTGTTGAAGGAAGGTTCTTGAGGCCTCTCTTCTCAGCTTCCTTAACCCACTCCTCTGAGTAACCATTTCCTTCGAAGATGATTCTCTTGTGGTCGGTAAGGTGCTTCTTTACAAGCTCTGAAAGAGCTGAATCAAAGTCAGATGCCTTCTCGAGCTCATCAGCATACTCGCCTAATACCTCTGCAACGATAGTATTAAGAACGATGTTCGGGTTAGCGATTGAAGCGTTAGAACCAAGTGAACGGAACTCGAACTTGTTTCCAGTGAAAGCGAACGGGCTTGTTCTGTTACGGTCTGTAGTATCCTGAGGGATATGAGGAAGAACAGCAGCTCCGATAGACATAAGCTTCTTGCTCTTGTCTGTATAGTCTGTTCCCTCGATGATAGACTTGATGACATTGTCAAGCTCATCACCTACGTATACAGAGATGATAGCCGGAGGTGCCTCGTTAGCTCCAAGTCTGTGATCGTTTCCTGCTGATGCGACTGAGAATCTCAGAAGTCCCTGATATCTGTCAACAGCCTCGATAACAGCTGTAAGGAACAGAAGGAACTGAGCGTTCTGTGAAGGTGTATCACCAGGCTCAAGGAGGTTCTTTCCAGTATCTGTTGAGATAGACCAGTTGTTATGCTTACCTGAACCATTTACGCCATCGAACGGCTTCTCATGGAGAAGGCAGTGCATATGATGCTTCTTCGCGACAGTCTTCATCAGCTCCATAGTAAGCTGGTTATGATCTGTAGCGATATTTGTTGTGGAATAGATAGGCGCAAGCTCGTGCTGAGCAGGTGCAACCTCGTTGTGCTCGGTCTTTGCGAGGATTCCAAGCTTCCAGAGCTCTTCATCAAGATCCTTCATGAAGCTCTTTACACGCGGCTTGATCTGACCGAAATAGTGGTCATCAAGCTCCTGTCCCTTTGGAGGCTTGTTTCCGAAAAGCGTACGTCCTGTATAGAGAAGGTCAGGTCTCTTTCTGTAAACGTCCTCATCGATAAGGAAATACTCCTGCTCAGGACCAACTGTTGTGATGACTCTCTTGCTGTCTGTATCGCCGAAGAGACGAAGGATTCTTACAGCCTGCTTGTCAAGAGCCTGCATAGAACGAAGAAGCGGTGTCTTCTTATCGAGAGCCTCTCCTGAGTATGAGCAGAATGCTGTAGGGATGCAGAGTGTATCCTCTTTAATGAAGGCGTAGCTGGTCGGATCCCATGCTGTATATCCTCTTGCCTCAAATGTAGCGCGAAGACCGCCTGAAGGGAATGACGAAGCGTCCGGCTCACCCTTTACGAGTTCTTTTCCTGAGAACTCCATTAAGACCTTGCCATCGTCTGTAGGAGAAATGAAGGAATCATGCTTCTCAGCAGTAACTCCGGTCATAGGCTGGAACCAGTGCGTGAAATGTGTAGCACCGTTCTCTAATGCCCAGTTCTTCATAGCTTCAGCGATAACATTTGCCATATCCAGCTGAAGGTGAAGTCCTTCCTTTGTTGTTTTCTGAAGTGCCTTGTAGACATCCTTTGGAAGGCGTTTTTTCATAACGTCGTCATTGAATACCTTGCTTCCAAAGATCTCAGGTACGTTTGTCATTTTGTATCTCCTTTCCTTAAATCAGATACCACTTGCACCATAGTTCTTGAGAACTCTTGCGCTTGGATCGTCGACATCACAGTTCTCCCAGTTCTTGTTTGGCATCCAGTATGCCGGGATCATCTGTGCCTGTCCTGGATAATATTTTTCAAAAAGATCTCTGTAGAGCAGAGACTCTTTTGTGAACGGAACCGGTGCGCCGCCCTGTACTCCATAGGCAGCTGCTTTCTTTTTGAACTCCTCGTCAGTATAAACTGTCTCGGCGTATTCCTTAATATCATCGACCATCGAATGTCCGACTGCATCTGAGAACGCTGCCTTCTCACGGAACAGAAGATCGTGAGGCAGGTAGCCTGTGCCCTCGAACGCGTGACGGAGAAGATACTTACCCTTGTTATAGGTGTTCATCTTCATCGAAGGATCAATGCTCATGACATAGCTGGCAAAATCGAGATCGCCGAACGGAACTCTGGCCTCCATGGACCAGGTGGAAATGCATCTGTCGGCACGAAGCACATCGTAGAAATACAGCTCGTGAACTCTCTTTTCTGCTTCTTTCTGGAATTCCTCTGCGTTCGGAGCGAAGTCGGTGTACTTGTATCCGAAGAGCTCATCTGAAATCTCTCCGGTAAGAAGAACCCTGATATCGCTCTGCTCATGTATAGCCTTGCAGCACAGGTACATACCCATGCTGGCTCTTATCGTCGTAATATCGTAGGTACCAAGCTCGGCAATAACCTCTTCAAGAGAATTGATAACTGTGTCTCTGTCGATTATTACCTCATGGTGATTTGATCCAATATAATCTGCTGCTTCTTTCGCATACTTGAGATCAATGGCGTCAGTATTCATACCGATGGCATATGTCTCGATCGGCTTTCCAAGAAGCTTCTGGGAAATAGCGCATACAAGCGAGGAATCAAGTCCTCCTGAAAGAAGGAATCCGACAGGCGCGTCAGCATCAAGCCTCTTGTCAACAGCTGTGATAAGGCGCTCTCTGATACCTGCGCAGATGTCATCGATGCTTCCCTTTATATACTCGTGTCTCTCTGAAATGTCTCTGTAAACCGTGAACTTTCCGTCCTTGTAGTAGTAGCCGGGAGGGAAAGCGATTATAGTCTTAACCAGGCCTACAAGCTCCTTGGCCTCACTCGCGAAGCAGATATGACCATTCTCTGCATAGCCGTAGAAAAGCGGCCTGATGCCGAACGGATCTCTTGCAGCTATAAGTGAGTCAGACTTTGCGTCGTAGATGACGCAGGCGAACTCTGCATCGAGTCTCTTG